>JAESSL010000261.1 GCA_016764135.1 Alphaproteobacteria bacterium | reverse complement strand
TATCGACCATTACATTACCGCCGATGGTCGCCCGGTTGCGAATTTGGGGGCTGGCGACTTTATGGGCGGCTTGGCGTAAGCAGGGCAAATGTTTTTGAATAATATTGCTGGTCGCCAGATGATTTAGCGTGGTCAAGGCCCCAATGATAATATGATTGCCGTGTTTCTTAATCAGGTTTAATTCCGGTAAGCCGCCAAGACTGATCAGTTTATCCAGTGTGACGATTTGGGTTTTCAGCTTGGGAATAATATTGGTTCCTCCGGCAGAAAAACTGTAACTCTGGCCCTGTTCGTCATATTTCCGTACAAGGCTCTTTAATTGCTCAAGGTTCGTTGGCCGGATGAAATCGAAGTTTTCTAAAAGCAAGCTCATGGTTTTGCGCCTTTTTTCTTATTCCTCTCCAATGCCGCCAGAACCCGGTCTGGGCGCATGGGCAGTTGGGTCAGACGAATACCGACCGCATCATAAACCGCATTGGCAATGGCGGGAATGACTGGGGCTAAGATGCCTTCTCCGGCTTCTTTGGCCCCAAACGGCCCTTCGCTGTCATCGCTGTAGCAGGGGACAATATCCACGTCCGGCTGCTCAAAAGCCGAGGGGATTTTATATTCCAGAAAAGATGGGTTTTGGGTTGCGCCATTGTCATAGACCATTTCCTCCATCAAAGCCTGTCCCAGCCCCATATGGATACAGCCTTCGATCTGTCCATTGACCGCCAGTGGGTTCAGAGGCCTGCCACAATCATGGGCGCAGGTGGCTTTGTCTACTTTGATCAATCCAGTTTGCACGTCGACGGTCACTTCAACAATAAATGCGGTGAAGCTGTAGCTTGGGCTGAGTCCCGCGCCGGAGCCTTTAAAATTACCGCCCATCTTAGGGGCGCGGTAGGTGCCGCTGGTTTGCAGGATACCGTCCGTTTCAAGAGCCTTTTCCACAGCCTCTAAATAGGTGACGCTGGTATTATGCTGTTCAGAACGGATCAGGCCGTCCTCAATGATAAAACCATCGGCATAATCGGGATTGGCCCCAAGGAAGCCCTGTTCAAAGTCTGGCTTGCGACCGCCTTGCCGGAAATAATCCTCCGGCGCGTCCGGTTTATCGTAAGTGGGCGGGGGCATCTCCAACAGAATACAGGCCGCTTCCACCAACAGTCGGCGCATACGAATGGCGGCATTGCGGCTGGCATTTCCGGCCATGAAGGTCACGCGGGAACTGTAACTGCCCAGATCGACCGGGGTGGTTCTGGTATCGGCGCTGATGACCTTGATATTATCCATAGGCTGACCAAGCACCTCTGCGGCCATCTGGGCCAGCATGGTATCGCTGCCCTGACCAATATCTGCGGCCCCGGAATAGACCGTCACCCCGCCGTCATAGTCAATGGTTATGCGCACGGTAGAGGCCGGTAATTTATTCCAGTGAATGGGCAGCGCACTGCCGGAGATAAAGAAACCACAGGCGACCCCGATGCCTTTACCAAAAGGCAGATTACCGTGTTTTTCTTTCCATTTGGTGCGCCGGATGGCCTCGGTCAATCCGTTGCGCAGACCAACGGATGTCACCCGATATTCGTTGGTGGTCAGGGTATTTTCTTTATGGATCATATTCAGGCGCGTTTCCGCCGGATCAAGCCCCGTTTCGGCGCAAGCCATATCCAGTAGAACTTCACTGGCAAAACGCGGATTGACGCCGCCATGACCGCGCATGGCACCGCACATGGGCTTGTTGGTATAAAGCCTGTTCACATGAAATCGGAAATTGGGCAGTTTATAAGGGCCTTGCAACAGAACCCCGTTGTAATAGGTGGTGACAATGCCGAAACTGCCGTATGCCCCGCCATCAATCAGGGTATTCAGGTCGATAGCGGTAATACCTTTGTCTTTGCTGAACCCTAATTTCATGGTCAGGTCGGTCTGATGACGACCGTGGTGGCTGAAAAAAACATCTTCCCGGCTGAACTTTAATTTTACATTGCGGCCTAGCTCAAGGGCGAATTTTGCCGCGATCATCTCATGGGGGAAGGGATCGCTTTTGCCACCAAATCCACCGCCCAAATGGGGTTTGACGATACGGATATTATGTTGCGGTATTTCCAATACCTCTGCCATAGCTATATGAAGATAATGAGGCACCTGTGTCGCGGAATAGACGGTGATATTGCCCCTGTTGTCAATTTCGACCTGTGTCGCGTGGGGTTCGGTAAAAGCATGATTGATGGAGGCAAAACGAAAGCGTTTTTCCACAATCACATCCGCATCGGCGAAACCCTGTTCCATATCGCCGAATTCCTGAAGGACTTTTTTATGCAGGTTATTCTCTTTGCCCAGTTCAGGATGCAGCGGGCTGTCCGTGGGTTTTAGGGCGGTCTTGCTGTCAAAAACCCCTTCGGTCAGTTGGTAACTGACTTTAATCAGATCAAGGGCGCGGGCGGCGATCTCTGCAGTTTCGGCGGCAACGGCGGCAACGGGTTCGCCTTCGTAACGCACTACGTTGCGGGCGAGGGCGGGTTCATCCTTGCTGATGCTCAAGACGCCAAAGGTATTCTTAAAATCTGCCCCGGTAAGGATGCCTTTGACACCCTTCAGGGTCCGCGCCGCCGTGACGTCCAGTGACAGGATATTGGCGCTGGGGTGGGGCGAGCGCAGGATTTTAATGGTCAGCGGGTTATGAAGGCGGATATCATCGGTATAGAGTGCCTGTCCCATGACCTTGGCCCGTGAATCAATCAACGGCACAGGTTTGCCGATAATTTTATATCCTCTGTTGGGGGCTTCAACCATTATGCGCTCCTCTCATTTTGGCGGCGGCACTATGCACGGCCTTTTCAATACTGTTATATCCGGTACAGCGGCAGACGGTGGCGGAGATACATTCCTTGACCTCCTCATCACTGGGATTGGTATTATTGTCCAGAAGATGAACGCCGTTGATGATCATGGCCGGGGTGCAATAACCACATTGAATAGCCCCTTTTTCTATCATGGTTTCCTGTAACGGGTGCAGGTCATTGCCCTGTGCAATGCCTTCGATGGTGGTGACGTCACAGCCCTCTGCCTCCATCGCCAGCATAAGGCAGGATAATATGGGCTCACCATCAACCATCACCGTGCAACAGCCACAGGCCCCGCTGTCACAGCCATTTTTGGTGCCCGTCAGGTCAACTTCATCCCGCAAGAAATCCAGCAGGGTCATGGTGGCGGGAATGGCCTTGCTGTGGTCTTGCCCGTTTATGGTCAATTTCAATATATTCATAGGGATAACAATCCACAGCTTTTGCCACCATCCACATGAAGGATCTGCCCGTTGATAAACTGGGCATCGCCAGAGGCGAGGAAGCATACGGCGGCGGCAATATCATCAATACTGCCCATTTTCCCCGTGGGCTGCATACGCAACAGCCGTTCGCGGGCCTCATCAGGCATGCCAAGGGTCATGGGGGTTTCGATCAGGCCGGGGGCCACCGCATTGACATTGATTTGAAACCTCGCCAGTTCAAGGGCCAATGTGCGGGTCAGGCTGACCAACCCGCCTTTGCTGGCAGAGTAATTTGCCTGTCCGATATTGCCGAGCCACGACCGGGAGACGATATTGACGATCTTGCCGCTATTCTGGGTCTTCATCATTTCAAAGACCGCCTGACAGCAGAGGAACGGGCCTTTCAGGTTGACATCCATCACCTTGTCCCAGTCGCCTTCACTCAGCTTGGCAAGGAAACCATCCCGGATGATGCCTGCATTATTGACCAATATATCAACGGTGCCAAAGGCCTCCTGCGCCTGTTTCATCATGGCGAAGACTTGATCTTTTTTGGAAATATCCGCTGCAATGGACAGAACTTCGGTGTCCAGTT
>JAESSL010000260.1 GCA_016764135.1 Alphaproteobacteria bacterium | reverse complement strand
CCGCGGCGTGAATGAGCGCTAATTGACCTCGACGACTTCGCCCAGGGTCGGCCCGATCTCCCGGTTCAGGACCAGATCCGCCAAATGATCGAGGTCAGTTGGCTCGCGGGTGACGATGACGAGACGCGCGCCGTTGTTCTTGGCGATGATCGGAAACCCGGCGGCGGGATACACCACCAGCGACGACCCCAGCGCGATGAATAAATCACAGGCGTCAGTTTCGACCCGCGCGCGCTGCATTTCCGCCTCCGGCATGGATTGGCCAAAGGAAATTGTCGCTGGTTTTACATAGGGGCCCCCGCATCCAGTGCACACTGGCAAGGTTTCGTCGGTCTTGAAGACAGACATGATGTCGTCAATTTCATGGCGTGTTCCGCATTCAAGACATTTTGCATAGGTTGAATTTCCGTGCAGCTCGATAATGCGCTCGTCGGGAACGCCGGATTGCTGGTGGAGTCCGTCGATATTTTGCGTGATGACGCTGCTGACCTTGCCGACGCGGACCAGTTTTTCCACGGCGCGATGCCCGCGATTAGGCTCGGCTGCGCGAAAGCTTTTATCGGTGTTGATTTTACGCCGCCAGGTTTCCCGTCGCATTTCCTCCGAATTCATGAAATCGCTGAATTCGATAGGTTGGTTGGTCGTCCAGACGCCCCCCGGACTGCGGAAATCGGGAATTCCGGACTCCGTACTGATGCCGGCGCCGGTAAATACGACCGCCTGTTTGCACTCATCCAGGAGCGATTGAAACTGCTCCAATTCGACGTCGATCATGGCCTACCTCATTCGTTCATCTCGCCAGAACGGCGAAAATACGCGCCAGTCTTTTGAATCGATTGAAAGTACACGTTCCTTTTTGCGAAAATTCAATGGAAAACCACACTTAACAGGCGTATATGAATGTTCGTTTGCGAATCGGCGCCAAGATATGTCCGATTGAGATAAACACATGATGCGACAAACACATGAATAGATGTTTTAGGGGTTAGACCAATGGCTGCGAATTGGACCAAGGAAAGCTGGCGCTCAAAACCGATCCTGCAGGTTCCGGAGTATACGGATCAGGCAAAACTGGAATCGGCTGAAGAAACACTGAGAAGCTATCCGCCGTTGGTTTTTGCGGGCGAAGCGCGGAATCTGAAAGCGCATCTGGCGAAGGTTGCCGCAGGTGAGGCATTCTTGCTTCAGGGCGGCGATTGTGCGGAGAGCTTTGCAGAATTCAGCGCCAACAACATTCGCGACACCTTCAAGGTCATGTTGCAAATGGCGGTGGTCCTGACCTTCGCTGCTGCGTGTCCCGTTGTGAAGGTGGGCCGTATGGCGGGGCAATTCGCCAAGCCGCGCTCTACGCCAACCGAAACCATCGATGGTGTGGAGCTGCCCAGTTATCGCGGCGACATCATCAACGATATCGCGTTCACCGAAGCGTCCCGAACGCCGGATCCTGACCGCATGGTGCGCGCCTACAATCAAGCGGCGGCGTCGTTAAATCTGCTGCGCGCGTTTGCACAAGGCGGATTTGCCGATTTGCATCAGGTCCATCAATGGAACCTCGATTTTGTGGCGGGCAGCCCTCAAAGCGCTCAGTACAAGGAGCTTTCGACCCGGATTGATGAAACCCTGAGTTTTATGGAAGCGTGCGGTCTGACCGGCGATATTGTGCCGCAGCTACGCGAAACCAACTTCTACACAAGCCATGAAGCGCTGTTGTTGTGGTACGAAGAAGCCCTGACCCGCGAAGATAGCCTGACCGGCGACTGGTATGATTGCTCCGCCCATATGCTCTGGATCGGCGACCGGACCCGGCAACCGGATGGCGCGCATGTCGAGTTTCTACGCGGCGTCCACAACCCGCTTGGCATGAAATGCGGCCCCACAACGGACCCGGATGAATTGTTGCGCTTGCTGGATATTTTGAACCCTGCAAACGAACCCGGTCGCATGACTTTGATCGCCCGCATGGGCGCTGGAAATGTTGAAAAACATCTGCCTGCTCTGGTCCGCGCCGTTGAACGCGAAGGCCGCGTGGTGGTGTGGTCCTGTGACCCGATGCACGGCAACACCATCAAATCAGAGTCCGGCTACAAAACCCGGCCTTTTGATCGAATCCTTTCCGAAGTGCGTGAATTCTTCGACGTTCATCGTGCGGAAGGGACCTATGCCGGTGGCGTTCACTTTGAAATGACGGGCCAGGACGTGACGGAATGTCTGGGCGGCGCGCAGGCGATCAGCGACGACACGTTATCGGAACGCTATCATACGGTGTGCGACCCTCGTCTGAACGCCAGTCAGTCGCTGGAATTGGCGTATCTGGTTGCGGAATCAGTGAAGGCGGGTCGTTGGCCGCAAAACGGAAACAAGGTCGCCGCTGCAGAGTAGCGGTTATTCATCATGGTCGGTAACGGCGATATCAGCGATTGGACCGACGTTTACTTCAAACGAACGAAGCGAACGGTTGAACGGTTTGGCGACGTACCCGTCATCTACGCGGTGTTTATGCGGCGTCCGGTGGTGTGCGCGCCGCGACTGGCGATTGACTGGATCAAGGAGGTCGCGCGCGCCCGTGGCGTAACCTTTGATATCGACCTTCGCATCGGAGAAGGCCGGTGGGTCGGCGCTGGCGAACCCATCTGCTATATCAGTGGATCGTTTCAACATCTGGTTGATCTCGAGACTTTGTTTTTGCAGAAGCTGGGACCAGCCTGCGTCGCTGCGTATAACGCCAGCATCATGTGTGCCGATTTGCCAAAAGCCGCCTTTTTGGCGATGGACGCCCGGCATTGCGCGGGATTGGAAATGGCGGATCTCATGGCGTACGCGGCGTCTGTTGGGTCCGCGCGGGCGCGCCGAAAGACCGGCGCAATCGGCTTTATCGGAAACGCGACCGACGCGACAGCGCATTATTTTGGCCAGGAGAAGGGCCTTGGGACGATGCCCCACGCGCTCATCGGGTACGCCGGATCGACGGTTCGCGCCGCTGAAATGTTCGTTGAGACCTTTCCCGGCGAACCTCTAGTCGTTCTAGCGGATTATTTTGGCAAAGAGGTCCATGATTCGCTGGAGGTCTGTAATCGCTTCCCGGAATTGGTCGAGGCGGGACAGGTATCGTTTCGGCTGGATACGCCCGGCGGGCGTTTCATGGAAGGGCTGGATACGGCTGATTCCTACGCGGTCTTGGAACGTAATATTCCCGAAGCTATCCGCGGGTACAGGACGGAGGCGGAATTGCGCGACCTGATTGGCCCCGGCGTTTCAGCCGCAGCGGCGTGGCGTTTCCGCGAGGTTCTGGATTCTGCGGGGTTCGAGAAAGCCAAAATTGTTGTTTCCAGTGGTTTCGGACCGGCGAAATGCCATGCCTTCGCGCTGGCCGAAGCGCCCGTTGACGT
>JAESSL010000259.1 GCA_016764135.1 Alphaproteobacteria bacterium | reverse complement strand
GTCGCGTGGATGGACAGGGCGTAGCCGCGATTGTCCGGGTAGCGCTCGGAGATAAAAGAGATCGCAGGCGGGTGCCACAAATTGTTGGTCATCCCGATCAGCACCACCATGGCGCAAAGCACCAGATAGGCGCTGGTAAACCCGAACATCGCCAACGCCGCCGCGCCGACGCCAAGAGACAACACCTGAAACACCACCGTCCGCCCGGTCATATCCACCACCGCGCCGCTGCCAAAATTGGCGACGAAGGAGCTGATGTGCAGGATGGAGACCAAAAACCCGGCCTGAGTGTAGGTCAGGCCCAGATCCTTTGTGATGAACGGCAGCAACACATAAAAGGTTCCAGCGATCCAGTGCGTGGCGCCATGACCGAGACCAATAAGAAACATCGGCCCCTGATTCTTGATCTTGAATACTGAAGATGTGTTGGTCACGCGGGCGCTCCATCAATGAGGACGATGGAGTTTACGCCTAAATTAAAACGGCGCCATGAAAATGACGCCGTTCCAATTTATTCGGCTAATTTACCTGGCTAATTTACTCAACCTCTTTACCCGGCCAATCCACCCGAGCCCTTTGCCGGGTGGAATGTTCGCGCCAGTTTAACCGTCGCCAATTTATCCGTCACCAATGCGAACCGGGATAAAGCGCATGTCGCCGTCCTGATCGACCAGCAACAACACCATGCGCCGACCTTTCTCTTTCGCCGACTCGACGAGCCTTGCGACGTCGCCAGGCGTTTTAACCGGCTCCTGATTGACTTCAACAATTACATCGCCGGGACGCAGACGTTTTTCCGCCGCGTCGCTGTCTTTTTTGATGTCGGTAATCACGACGCCCTTCGCATCCGCGTCGATATTGAATTTCTCCAGCAGCTTCGGCGAGATTGCCGCCATCGCCATTCCCAACTCATCGATAGTCTGGCTGGAATCGGCGGATTTCTTTCGCCCACTACCGCGCGTCGACAAGGACGCCTTTTCGACCTTTTCCAATTCGCCCAACCGCACGGTCAGCGATACTTCCTTGCCGTCGCGCCATACCTGGACAGACACGTCTTTGCCCACGGCGGTCTCCGCCACCATGCGGGGCAGACGACGCGATTCAGAGACGTCGCGGCTGTTGAAGTTGATGATGACATCGCCAGTTTTCATGCCGGCCGCCTCCGCCGGACTATCGTTCATGACGCCCGCAACCAAGGCGCCGCGCGCTTTCTCAAGCCCAAGCCCCTCGGCGATTTCTGGCGTCACCGTTTGAATCTGCACGCCCAGCCAACCGCGTTTAGTCGTGCCGAACTCGCGCAATTGCTCGATCACATTCATCGCAAGGTTGGACGGCACCGAAAACCCGATCCCGATACTGCCGCCGGATGGCGACAAAATTGCGGTGTTGATGCCAATGACCTCGCCGTTCATGTCGAACAGAGGGCCGCCGGAATTACCTTTATTGATAGGGGCGTCGGTCTGAAGGAAATCGTCATAGGGACCAGACCGGATGTCGCGACCCCGTGCGGATACGATGCCCGCCGTCACCGTGCCGCCGAGACCCAGCGGATTGCCGATGGCGATCACCCAGTCGCCGACGCGCGCCTTATCGGAATCGCCAAAATTTACAAACGCCAGTTTATGATCTGATTCGATTTTCAGCAGCGCCAAATCGGTTTTTGCATCCCGACCCAGAAGTTTCGCGTCAAACTTTTCACCGTCCTGCAAGGTCACGGAGATCTTGTCGGCGGATTCGATAACATGATTGTTGGTCACGACCAGACCATCGGCGCTGATGATGAAACCGGATCCAAGCGACGTCGCCCGGCGTTGCGGTTGACCGCCGCGCTTGTTGAATTTGTCGAAGAAATCGCGGAACGGCGATCCCGGTGGAAATTCAAAGGACGGGTCTTCCCCGCCATGCTGAGCGCTGGCTTTGATTTTTTGCGTCGTGGAAATGTTAACGACGGCGGGGGACAGTTTTTCCACCAGATCCGCAAAACTTTCCGGCGCGCCGCGCGCATCGGCCTGAACTGGTAACCAGAAAAGCGCCAGAAAAAGTGAAATCGCGCCAAACCACGCGGTTATGTGCATCGGATGCGCCAGGTGCGCCGGATGCACCCGGCCAGAATTTGGAATTTGTCGCGCCGTACGTACCATTCTAATTCTCCGTATTCATAATGTCGGGCCAAAGACGGGCGGAAATCTCTAATCAGGTTCCACAAACATCGAGAACCCCATATGAGACCACCGCGTTGCGCCGTCAATCACCCGCCGCGTATCGTCACCATAATTCCTTATTTTGGCCCAATTATGGCAAGTTTGGCCGCATTCTCAGCGAACCAGCGCATATCTCGGCTAATGCACTAAGACTTGATGAACCAGATAACCGCGAACCCGATGACCGCCGCGACCAATCCCCCATTGCGAAGCATGGTCGGCGGCATTTCCAGCGCTTGCGCCATCATCCGCTGCATGGCTTCGGGGAAGAGCGCATAGAGCGCCCCCTCGATCACCAGAACAAGCGCCAGCGCCGTAAACAGATCGGACACCTTTGCTTACCCCCGAGCCACAGTCGAACCTTGGCTATTTCCGGTCTTTCGACACGCCATCAATACTGCGGAAGTACCGGAAAAAGTCGCTGTCCGGCGACAGGACCATCGTCGTATCGTTCCCGATCAGACCCTTTTTGTACTCATCCAGAGATTTATAGAACTGGAAGAATTCCGGATCCTGACCATAGGCCCTGCCGAGAATGAGGTTCCGCTCACCATCGCCTTCACCGCGAAGCTGTTCGGATTTCCGTTTCGCCTCGGCAAGCAGAACGACCTTGTCGCGATCGGCCCGCGCGCGGGTTTTCTGCGCCTGTTCCTTACCTTCAGCACGGAGCTCCCGGGCTTGACGTTCACGCTCGGTGCGCATCCGGCCAAACACCGCCTGACTGGTTTCCGCCGGCAGATCGGTCCGACCAATCCGGATATCGATAATCTCGATGCCCAGACCCCGGCTATCGTCCACGACTTCCGCCAGAATCCGCTCCATCATACCGGCGCGTTTGTCCGACAGAATGTCCACCAGATTGACCTTCGCCAGCACCCGTCGCAACGACGGGTTGATGATCTTGCCCAACCGATCGCGGGCGGTGACTTCATTGCGAACACGCTGGAAATACAGCAACGGATCGACGATGCGATACCGCGCGAAGGCGTCCACAATAATCCGCTTCCGGTCTTTCAGAAGCACTTCAAATTGCGGCGGGTCCAGATCCAGGATACGCGCGTCGTAGAAAATCACGTCTTCCAGAAACGGCTTTTTGAAATGCAGTCCCGGCTCCTGAACCACGCGTTTGGGTTCGCCAAACTGCAGCACGATCGCCTGTTGCACCTGATGCACGGTATACATTGAGCCCGACGCGATAATACCCACGACGATGACGACAACCCCTAGGATTGCGAGAACAGTTCTGTTCATTTTGATATCTCCCGTTCCCGTTAATTCGCCGATTGCGCGTTATTGTCGCGGCGTGCGCGATCAACTTCAGGCAAGGGCAAGTACGGCACAACGCCGCTGCCGCCGCCATCCTGATCGATAATAACCTTGCGCGCCTTACCCAGAACCTCGCCCATGGTTTCCAGATACATCCGCTTCCGAGTGACCTCCGGCGCCACCTTGTAGGCGTTGTAGACCGATATAAACCGATCCGCTTCGCCGCGCGATTCCTGGACTTGCTGTTCCCGGTAGGCTTCCGCCTCGCTGATGTCTTTCTGCGCCAGTCCGCGCGCTTCCGGCACGATGGAGTTGGCGTAAGCGTCCGCTTCGTTTTGCAGTCTGATCCTGTCCTGTCGCGCTCGTTGCACGTCATTAAACGCGTCGAGCACTTCGCCCGGCGGATCCGATTTCTGCAGATTGACGTTTTCAATCAGGATGCCTGATTTGTATTCGTCCAGAATACTCTGCAACAGAGTCTTCGTTTTGTCTTCGATATCCTTACGGCCAACGGTCACCGCGCGATCAAAGGTTTCCTGTCCGACCACTTCGCGCATTGCGCTTTCGGCCGCGACTTTCACCGTCAATTCAGGATCCCGGAGATTAAACAGGTAGTCCTGCGCGTTGCTGATGCGCCACAACACTGCAAAATCCATATCGACGATATTTTCATCGCCGGTCAGAATAAGGCTTTCTTCCAGAACATCCCGAGCGCCCACGCCGCGTTCGTTCAGTTCGGGCGACCCGCGATAGCCGATATCAACCCGGTTCTGGCGCGTCACCTTGGGTTTGATGACTTCGCCGATGGGGCTGGGAAAATTGTAATGCAGTCCCGGCCCGGTCAGATTGACCGGCTTGCCGAAAATCATCACGACGCCCTGCTCATCCGCCTGGACCCGGTACAGACCCGTGCCCAACCAGACTGCAACGACAACCGCCAGCACCAGAAAGACGCCAAGCACGGAGCCGCCGCCGCCGGGAATCAAGCTTTTCAGCCGATCCTGGCCTTTACGGAACATTTCTTCCAGGTCGGGCGGTTGTTGCGAACCACCGCCGCCGCCGCCACCAGAGCCCCACGGCCCCTGACCGCCACCACCGCCGCCGCCGCCGCCAGATTGATTTGACCAAGGCATATTTGTTTTCCCTTCCCAATCGTCTTTTTAGAACCGCGACTTTATATATCGCGTCCGCGTCTGATTCAGGTTGTTCTTTCCTTCACCAATTGCGATCCCATATAAATCAGCACACGTATAGGCCAGCCGACGCGAGCGTGCAAACGAAAGGCTGTGCGCTAGATATGAATATTGGCAGTTTACTGGAGTTTTCAAGGATGTCTCAGGTTACGGAAGAACAAATAATCGATGCACTGAAAAGCGTCGTCGAACCCTCCAGTAATAAGGATATCGTATCATTGGGTATGGTCTCCGGCATGGTCGTCAAGGACGGCAATGTCGGGTTTGCGCTGGAAATCGATCCGGCGCGCGCCGAGGCGTTTGAGCCGGTCCGCCAAGCCGCCGAAGACGCCGTCGACAAGGTGCCGGGCGTTTTGTCGGTCACCGCCGTGCTGACCGCGCATAACGAAGCGGGCGCCGCGCCGCAGCAGGCCGCGCCGCAACAACAAACCCAGGGCGGCAGAACCAAGGATATGGTTCCCGGCGTCAAGCATATCGTCGCCATCGCGTCCGGCAAAGGCGGCGTCGGAAAATCCACGACGGCGGTCAACATCGCGCTTGGTCTGGCGGCTGCCGGACTTCAGGTGGGCATTCTGGACGCCGATATTTATGGCCCATCCATGCCCCGTATGATGGGATTGACGGGGCGCCCCGAAAGCCCGGACGGTCAGCGTCTGGTCCCGATGGAAAATTACGGCGTCAAAGTCATGTCCATGGGATTTCTCGTACCGGAAGACACGCCGATGATCTGGCGCGGCCCGATGGTGATGAGCGCGTTGAAGCAGATGATGCGCGACGTCGAATGGGGCGAGCTGGACATCATGATCGTCGACATGCCGCCCGGCACCGGCGACGCCCAGCTCAGCCTGTCGCAGGACGTGCCGCTGGCGGGCGTTGTTATCGTCTCGACGCCCCAGGACATCGCCCTGCTGGACGCCCGCAAGGGACTGAACATGTTCCGCAAGGTCGAAGTGCCGGTTTTGGGGATTGTCGAAAATATGAGCTATTTCAACTGCCCCCATTGTGGGGAGCGCAGCGATATCTTCAGCCATGGCGGCGCACGCGCGGAGGCGGAAAAACTGGGGACTCCTTTTCTGGGCGAAATCCCGCTCGACCTCGTTATTCGCGAGACCTCCGATAGCGGCCAGCCAATTGTCGTCACCCAACCCGACAGCCCGCACGCAAAGGCCTATCGCGCCATCGCCGATCAAGTCTGGGATATGGTCTCGAACGACGCGCC
>JAESSL010000258.1 GCA_016764135.1 Alphaproteobacteria bacterium | reverse complement strand
TTGCGCGATTATGCGCTGGCCGGGCACACCTTTTATGGAATGACCGACAAGCGCCTTATGATCGTGCGGATATGGCCCTTTACGTCCGTGAAGTATTTTGCGCCCAACGATATTGGCGATATTTCAACGACAGAAAACCCGGACGGATCGGGCGACATTTTATTTCGCAAAGAATATTTTGGCGCCGTGCGCAACGCCAACACGCTGCCCGAGCGCGTCGGGTTCTGGGGGGTGCCGGACGCTCACGCGGTCTCACTGCAAATTCACGAATTGAAAACCTCTGTCCCGCACGTTCCGGCGCTACCGGAAGGCCTTTAGCATTATCCGACCCCTTCCCTGGATTCCCCGGTTTCTTTCTAACGTTATTCCGATAGGGTGTTCAGGCTCATAAAACTCACAGAGAAGTCCAAATCCGTGCCCAGCTCTTCAGACATCACCGCCATTTTAGACGCGCGCTTGACCGACGCCAAAATCCCCCAGCTTCCCAAGTTTCAACGGGGCAAAGTCCGCGACGCTTATGATTTACCGGACGGGCGACGGATTATGATCGCAACGGATCGGCAATCCGCATTCGACAAGGTTTTGACGCCGGTCCCGTACAAGGGCCAAGTTTTGAACCAGACCGCGCAATTCTGGTTCGAGCAGACCAAAGATATTTGCCCCAATCACGTCCTCAGCTATCCGGATCCAAACGTGATCGTCGGGCGGCGGCTCACCATGTTGCCGGTGGAGATGGTGGTGCGGCGTTATTTGACCGGTTCCACCAACACCAGCATCTGGCCGATGTACGAAAGCGGCGAGCGGGTCGTGTATGGCCACCGCCTTCCCGACGGCCTGACCAAAAACGCCGAACTACCGAACACCATTATCACGCCGACGACCAAGTCCGCCGATCACGACGCCCCGATCACCGCCACTGCGCTTGTGGAGCAAGGCGTGGTGAGCGCCGCACAATGGGAAGAACTGTCCGCGCACGCGCTGGCGCTGTTTGAGCGAGGACAAACCGTCGCCGCCCGCAATGGATTGATTCTGGTCGATACTAAATACGAATTCGGACTTGATGAAGATGGCGTCATTACGCTGGCGGACGAGGTGCACACGCCGGATTCCAGTCGTTACTGGCAGGCGCATACTCTAGAACAGCGTCTTTCCAACGGACAGGAGCCGGAGAGTCTCGACAAGGAGTTTCTGCGGCTATGGGTCAATGAACGCTGCGACCCCTACAAAGACCCTATTCCGGAGATTCCCCCGGAAACCCTGATGACGTTCAGCGGCAAATATATACGACTGTACGAGCAGGTTACCGGCCAACCGTTCCAGAAACCGACGCCGGGCAAACCAATTCGGGATCGGCTAGAAGCGAATTTACGCCGCGCGTTCCCGGAATATTTTTAGCGCTTCGCATAATGGCGTACTATTATACCGCTAACAGAGAAATCGCCGCGACGATCCGGATTCCAGAATCCCGGATAACTTTGGACTTTTTGAGCATATCTTGGTAATTGGTGTGCACAGAGATCAAGATCAAATTGAAACGACAAAGTAACACGGGGAGCAAAACATGCGAGCAGCACAATTTTTAAAATCGACGGTATTCGCAGTAGGAGCGTTAAGCGCTTTCGCCATGACCGTACCGCAGGCGGCCGCGGAAATTCAAAAGTATGAATTTGAAGTTGTCGGCACCTGGGGTTTTTTGGAAAACTGGAAACAGTTCGAGAAAAAGTTCTGGACCGAGCAATTGCCGAAAGCGTCTGGCGGCAAGCTTACAGCCAACGCCAAACCCTACACAGAATTGGGTCTGAAGGGCTATGAAGTCATGGCGGGCCTGAAAAAAGGCGCCTATGACGGGGTTCACGCTCTGACCTCTTATAGCGCAAAAGCCAGCCCCGCGCTGGAAGGCATCGATCTGGCAGGCGTCATTCAGGATTTCGACGTTTATCACAAAGCGGTGAATGCTTATCGGCACATCATTGCGCGCGAAATTGCTGACAAATACAACGCTCACTTGATCAACATCTATCCCTTCCCGAGTCAGCAATTGTGGTGCAATCTTAAAGACAAGAGCATCAAAAACGTGTCGCTGAAAGATCTGGCCGGCTTGAAAATCCGGACCTACAGCCGCACCCTGGGCGATTTCATCGAAGGTCTGGGCGCCAGCGCCGTCACCATCGCATTCGCCGAAGTCGTACCCGCTCTGCAAAAAGGCGTCGCCGATTGCGGCATCACGGGCACCATGCCCGCGTATAACGCCAAGTGGTGGCAAGTCGTGACCCATAACATCCGCATCCGCGTTGGTTATGCCGCGACCTTCACCGCCATGAACATGGACACCTGGAAGGACCTGAATTCCGACACCCAGAACCTGATCATGTCGGAAGGCAAGAAAATGGAAGATGCCGTCTGGATCTTCGAGGAAAGCCTCGATCAAGCCGGAATGGATTGTAACGCCAGCGGTCCTTGCGCCAAAGGCGAGCCCGGCGGCATGATTCCGATCATCCCCAGCGCCGAAGATCAAGCCATGCTCAAGGACATCGCCAAGAACGTTGTTCTGAAGCGTTGGGCCAAGCGCTGTGGCGAAACATGCGTCGCCGAATGGAACGCGACAATCGGCAAGGTTATCGGCGTAACAGCGTCCGAATAAACCAAACCTGAGACTAAAATCGCCGTGTGGGGGCCTGCCCCTGCGCGGCGATCCTATTTCGCGCCTGTATCAGGCCAACCAAGGTTGCCTTTATAGTGTTCAACACCATTCACGCCAAATTGTTCAAAATTTCCACCGTTGCAGTGTGGGTTGGTGGTTTCGCGCTGATGCTCTCCGCCCTCATGGTCACGCTGGATGTCATTTCCCGAAAACTGATCGGATTCACGATCAGCGGATCAGACGAGATTTCCGGCTACGTTTTTGCAGCCAGCACGACCTGGGCGTATTCTTATTGCCTGTTTTCGCGGTCCAATATTCGAATTGACGCCTTTTATAATATTCTCAAGCAACGCCCCAGAGCCTTATTGGATATTCTCGGCCTGCTGTTGCTGCTTTATTACATTTACCTCCTGACAGTGAGCGCCGTCTCGGTGTTTCTGGACAACGTCGAGTTTAACTCCACAGCTCAGACCACATTGGCGACGCCGCTCTGGATCCCGCAAATCTTCTGGGTTTCAGGCCTTTGCTTCTTCCTGCTAAGCCTTTCGTTCCTGGCCGTGTACGGACTGACGGCTATGTTCAAGGGCGATTGGACGACAATCAGAAAAATAGCCGGCGTTAGATCGGTGGAAGAAGACATCCAAGAGGAAACCCACGTATAATCATGCCTATTTTAATTCTTGGTATTCTGCTGTCTCTCATCGTCGCGGCGGTCCCCGTTGCGGCGGTCCTTGGCATCCTGAGCCTGTCGCTCGACGAACTCTTCATGCGCGGTCGTCGCTCCCTAATGCTCGGCGACTTTGTATGGGAACAAAGCATCGAGTACATTCTGGTCGCTATCCCCATGTTCATCCTGCTGGGTGAAATCATGCTGCGGGCGGGCATCGCACAACGCATGTATAATGCCGTCATACAGTGGGTATCCTGGATGCCCGGCGGTCTGATGCATGCCAATGTCGCCTCATCCGCCATCTTCGCGGCCACGTCCGGGTCCAGCGTCGCCACGGCGGCGACTGTCGGGACGGTCGCCTATCCGGAAATTGAAAAACACGACTATAACGAAAGCCTTTTCCTCGGCTCCTTAGCCGCCGGCGGCACGCTCGGCATTCTGATTCCGCCCTCAATCAATTTGATTATTTACGGATTGCTGACCGACACTTCCGTACCAGAGCTTTATCTGGCTGGTATTTTCCCGGGGCTGCTGCTGGCGTCGCTGTTCATGGCTGTTATCGCCATAGCCTGCGTGATCTGGCGCAAATGGGATGGCGACAAGGTCGAGACAAACTGGGCCGAGCGCATTCGCTTGCTGCCTGATTTACTGCCCCCGCTTTTACTGTTTCTCGCGGTCGTTGGGTCCATCTATGCGGGCGTCGCAACGCCAACCGAAGCCGCCTCCATCGGCGTCATCTTCTCCTTGATGATCGCCGCCTGGAATAAAGCCCTTAACGTGAAAATGCTTTTGGGCGCTTTTGAAGGCACCATGCGGACGAGTGCGATGATCATGCTGATCATCCTGGCCGCCGTCTTCCTGAACTTTGTTCTCGGCTTCATGGGGGTCACCCAGGCGATGCTGGAAGGCATTAAGGAACTGGGCTGGACGCCCATGGAAACAATGGTCGCCATTATTTGTTTCTACCTGCTGCTTGGCATGTTCATGGAAACGCTGTCGATGATGTTGACCACCATTCCCGTGGTTTTCCCGATTGTCATGCATATGGGATTCGACCCCGTCTGGTTCGGCATCATGATCACCGTGTTGATGGAAGCAGCCCTTATTACGCCGCCAATCGGCATCAATCTCTACGTGGTGCACGGCATCCGCGCGCGCGGCGGCAATTTTAACGATGTCAGTATTGGCGCCATTCCCTTCCTGCTCGCCATGTTTGCGCTGATCGCATTGCTGTTGTTCGTTCCGGGCATCGCAACCTGGCTGCCCAATCAGTACTATTAACAGTCTCGGCTCCTGATCAAATTCGAATCAGGAGCCGATTTTTATCTGATATTGAACTGAAGCCGCGCCCAAGGCGCCGCCGCCTTAATCCCCTGCCTCGCCTCGGATTAACATTGTGATCGCCGCAAAAATTCTATTAAATCTCTCTTTTGGTTGGGCGTAAGGGGAATTTTAATGCCGCATATACCTGCTTCAACGGCCTTGGCGGATCTTGTCGTTCTGGATTTGACAAGGGCGCGGTCGGGACCCACCGCAGTCCGTCAATTGGCGGATTGGGGCGCGGATGTTATCAAAGTTGAAATCCCCGCCGCGGTTGAGGGCTCGGACGTTATGGGCGGTGCGCGGGATGGGTCTGATTTTCAAAACCTGCAACGCAACAAACGTAGTGTTTCCCTCAACCTGAAGGAAGCCGACGGTGTCGCTGTCCTCAAACGGCTGGTCGAAAAAGCGGATATAATCGTCGAAAATTACCGACCCGGCGTAAAACACCGTCTGGGCATTGATTATGAAACGCTGAAAGCAATCAACCCACGGCTGATCTATGGCAGCATTTCCGGCTTCGGGCAGGAGGGTCCCTATCGAGACCGGCCCGGCTTTGACCAGATTGCGCAAGGCATGGGCGGGCTCATGTCCATTACCGGTGAAGCGGGCAAAGGCCCTATGCGCGTCGGTATTCCCATTGATGATCTTTGCGCGGG
>JAESSL010000257.1 GCA_016764135.1 Alphaproteobacteria bacterium | reverse complement strand
TACGGCGATTCCATTGTCGGCCTCATTGTTTTGCACGAGCATTTCACGGGGGAGAATTTTCATGGGTAAACGTATCGCCATGGTCGGCTCTGGCGCCGTCGGCGGCTATGTTGGCGGTTATCTGGCGCATCACGGCGCGGACGTCACTTTCATCGATACCTGGCCTGAACATGTGGAGACCATGAATCGGGACGGGTTGAAGCTGCGCGGGGTCACGGAGGCGGAGAATATCGACGTCAAAGTGCGCGCTGTTCATGTCTGCGAAGTGCAGAATTTGCAGAAAGAAGGGCCCTTCGATATCGCTTTTGTTTCCGTCAAATCCTATGAAACCCAATTCGCGACGGCCTTGATCAAAGGCTATCTGGCGGAGCATGGGTTTGTTGTATCGCTTCAAAACGCGATCAACGAAGAACGAATCGCCGAGGTCGTAGGCTGGCATCGCACCACCGGGTGTATCGCCAGTACGATCAGTTGCGCATTGGAGGCGCCGGGACTTGTGCGTCGTCATGTGCCGCTACGCGGCGATAGCTATACCGTGTTTCGCGCCGGCGAAGTCCATGGGCGGGTGACCCAGCGTATTCAGGAAGTCGCCGATATGCTCAGCGTTATCGATAGCGCCAAGGTCACGAGTAACCTGTGGGGCGAGCGGTGGTCCAAATTGGTGATCAACTCCAGCCATAATGGATTGTCGGCGGCCACGGGATTGGGCGGCAACGGCATGACGCGCGACGACAATATTCGCAAAATATCGATCCGGATGGCGGCGGAAACCATTCAGGTGGCCCAGGCGTTGGGCTTCACGATTGAGGACCGCAAAGGCATTTCGGCGGACCAGTGGGTGGCGGCCGGGACTGGCGATGCGGCGCAGATGAAAACGATTGAAGATATGAACCTGGCGGAGACCAAAAACCGAAAGGATGGCGCCATGCCGTCCATGGGGCAGGACATGGTGAAGGCGCGGAAGACGGAAATCGACGCCATCAACGGGTTCGTCGTCGAAAAAGGACGCGAGATGGGCATTGCGACGCCGCTGAACGAGAAAATTGTCAGCCTGGTGCGGAAATGCGAACGCGGCGAAATGGAGCCGGACCCAAGTAACGTACAGGGTTGGTAATTCAGCGCGAGCGGTTAATCGGATCGCCCTTGGTGAAAAGCGTTCATGAGGGTGAGCCAGACGAATTTGGTGGGAGAGAATAAATGGGTAAGCGAATTGTAATCGTAGGCGCTGGCGCAGTGGGTGGCGAAGTGGGCGGTCATATGGTGAAATATGGCGAGGACGTCACCTTCATCGATGGTTGGCCAGAGCATGTGGACACCATGAATCGCGACGGCCTGCATGTGACGGGCGTAACGGCGGAAGAAGAATTCACCGTCCCGGTCAAGGCGCTGCATCTGAGTGGTACGCAAGAGCTGAACAAGGGCGCGCCGGTCGATATCGCGTTTATCTGCGTCAAATCCTACGATACGGAATGGGCGACGCATCTGATCAAGCCGTATCTGGCGCCGGATGGGTTTGTGGTCTCCTTGCAGAACTGCATGAACGAAGAGGCTATCGCGCGCATCGTGGGTTGGGGAAAGGTCATCGGCTGCATCGCGGCCAAGATTTCCTGCGAATTGAAGGGCCCGGCTCATGTTCAGTGCAACATCCCGATCCGCGGCAACAAGCACACGGTCTTCCGGGCCGGGGAAATCCACGGTGAGGATACGGCGCGCGCGCGGGAAGTGGCGCGGCTGTGCGGCTTTACGGACAGTTCTATGGTGACGGACAATATCTGGGGCGAACGCTGGTCCAAACTGGTCGCCAACGCCAGCAGCAATGGCGTGTCGGCCTGCACCGGGCTTGGCAAGGCGGCTATCGCCGACGATCCGCATATTCGCATGGTTAAAATCAAACTGGCGGCGGAAACCATCAAGGTCGGCAAGGCGGCGGGCTTCAAGCTGACATTGATGAAAGGCGTTGCGCCGGAGACCTATGAAGATGCGGTCAATGGCGATGCGGCGGCGCTGAAAATTCTGGAAGACGGCATCATCGAGGACGGCCACAAGGGCAATGAATCCGCCCAGCCCTCCATGGGTCAGGATATGCAGAAAGGTCGTCGGACCCAGATCGACTTCATGAATGGTCTGGTGGTGGAGAAGGGACGCGAACATGGCGTGCCGACCCCCGCCAATGAAGGACTGATCGCAGCGGTCAAAAAGGTCGAAAAGGGCGAAGCCAAAGCCAGCGCCGCCCTGTTGGCGGATATCTAGGCGCTAATTTCGCGAACGAACGCGTTCAGCAAAGCGTTGAACGCGTTCGGCTGATCGATATTCGGGAAATGGCCGGCTTCCTTGATGATCTCCATCCGGGCGCCGGCGATCCCGTCTGCGTACATTTGCATTCGCGACGACGGGGTGGAGGAATCTTCCGCGCCTGCCACAATGAGCGTCGGCGTGTGGATTTCGCTCAGTCGGCTGTCGTAATTCATATTCAGAATCGCTTCATAGGCGCGCGCCTGTCCAAACAGGGTCGTGTCGCCCAATATGTCGCGCATCAAGGCCGTGCGCTCGCCATGGCCATCGTCTTTTGGGTTATGCATCAATCGCGCTATCGTCGCATCCGCCTGGGCCGCCATGGTCGTATCTGGGGTCGCGTCGGAAGCGCGCATGGTTGCGATCCGTTCCCGTGCGGCGGCGCTTCCCGCTTCTGGTAATGCGCCCTGTGACGCCATAAAGACCAGGCTTGCCAGGCGCTTTGGATGATTGAACGCCAGGGCGAAACCCACCATAGCGCCCAGCGAGCTGCCGACGAAATGGGTTTTCTGGATGCCGAGATGGTCGAGCAGCGCAGCGACGTCATCGGCCAGGTCTTCGATACTGAAAGCGCCGCCCTTTGGGTCACTGCCGCCATGCCCGCGCATGTCCACGCGCAAAACCTGATAATTTTCCGCAAACGCTGCGACCTGGCTATCCCAACTGTGCAAATTCAGGGATAGAGCATGCGCAAAGGTGACTGTGGGCGCATTGGGCGGACCATCCAGCGTAAATTTGAGAGGAACGCCGTTTATCGTTTCTGTCTGGTTCGCAGAAGTCATGTTCGCCCCTGAGTTATGATGGTAAAGATGGTTAATGAGGATGGATATTTATGGTAGCGCGTCAGGCTACAGGTGAAACGGTAAATTTCATTGGATTTTAGATAAATTGTTATTTTGCTGTGGCGCCAGTCAGCCTGACGCGGTAGGGGTTGTTGGGTTGGGGCAATGTCAGAAACCTAAAACGAACATAGAGAGTGCGGGATGAAAAAATTATTAGTCATTGTCGGCGTGTTGGTCGTCATCGCGGTCGGGGCGACCGTATTGTTGTTTGCAGGGTTGGACGACCTTGTGAAAACAGCCGTTGAAAAGGGCGGTTCCGAGGCGACGCAGGTAAAGGTGACGCTGGTCGAGGCGAGCGTGAAGCCAACTGAGGGCAGTGCAACCTTAACAGGGCTGGTGGTTGGAAACCCGGATGGGTTTAAAACCGATAATGCGTTTTCGTTGGGTGAAATCAGCGTGAAAATCGACCCCGCGTCGGTGACGCAGAACCCCATCATCATCAAGGAAGTCATCATCAACAAGCCGGTGATTACCTATGAACTTGGGTCTGGTGGCAGCAATATCGACGCGATCAAGAAAAACGTCGAAAGATTAGCTGGGTCCGGCGGCGGGTCCTCTGGCGACGGCGATGGCCCGAAAGTCATCATTGAGCATCTTTATGTACGCGGTGGTGCGGTCAATGTCAGCGCAACGGCGCTGGGCGGCAAAACGCTTTCGGCGTCCTTGCCGGAAATTCACCTGACCGATATTGGCAAGGACAACGGCGGCGCGGACGCCAATGAAGTCGCCAGCAAGATCATGGCGGCGCTTACAGATAGCGTTGGTGGGTTTGTGTCCGGGCTTGATATCAGTAGCGTCTTTGAAGGCATGGCGAATGTGCCGGACTCGCTCAAAGGTATGGCGGGCGGCGCGATGGAGAAAGCTGGCGATGTGATGAAGAGCGTGACCGGCGGCTCCAGCGACATGTTGAAAAATATGACGGGCGGCGGTTCTGGCGACGCGACGAAAGGCGTCGGAGACGCGGTAAAAGGCGCTGGCGACGCTGTAAAGAGCCTGTTCAGCAAGTAGGCCAACAGGATACTGGCGAAAGCGGACCTACACGGTGGTAAGCTCCGTTTTCGCCACTTCCACCCAATAGCTGACGCCATTGGCGATGATGTCGTCGTTGAAGTCGTACCGTGGCGCATGCACAAATTCATCGCCGCTTTGCAAACCATTGCCGATAAAGGCGTAACAGCCGGGGCGCTCCTGTAGCATGAAGGCGAAGTCTTCACCGCCGGGCAGGGGGTTGATGTTCGGATCAACCTGAGCCGACCCCACCGCCGCTTCGGCGGCCTTCACTGAAATTGCTGTCTGTTCCACATCATTCACCGTGGCGGGATAGCCTCTGCGATAGGTTGCCTCGACAGTGCAGTCATGCGCAGCCGCAATGGCGGTTGCGATTTCGGGAATACGACGCTCAATCAATTCCTGAGCCTTCCTGGTGAACGATCGCGCGGTGCCGCCGATTTTTACTTCAGAGGGAATAATATTCAGCGCGCCCGGGTCCCCACCCGCCAGATGCCCCAGGCTGATGACGGC
>JAESSL010000256.1 GCA_016764135.1 Alphaproteobacteria bacterium | reverse complement strand
GAAGGTCGCGAAAATACCAAACGGCGCTTCCTCGCGATTGGAAACCTCCATCACCTGACCCAAGCCGCCGCGCTGTCTGCCAACGCCGCCGGAATCCTGCCGGAACTCCTTCTTCCAGAATACCACGGGCGTGATCGCCTCGGTGATTTCAACCGGTACGTTGCGCACGCCGCTGGGAAACGGCGTTGCAGACAACCCGTCCAACGCGGGCCGGGCCCCTGCGCCGCCACTGTGGAAACTGTTGACCATGAACGTCGTCCAGTTGCCCTCGCCGCCGCCGGACATGGTCATGCCATTCCCGGCGCCTAACTTCACGGTCCACAAATTCGACGTGCCCTCGGCGGGGACGACATCGGGCATCGCCTGATGCAAACACCCAAACGTCACATCCGGCAGCATATGACCGATTGTCGAGCGCGCGACGACCGCATGCGGATGCAGCGCGTTGACGATACTGTTTTCTGGCGCAATGACCTTGATCGCGTCCAACGTACCCGCGTTATTCGGGATATTCGGCGCGACGACGCATTTGACGCCAAAGGACGTATAGGCCTCCGTGTAACACATGGGGCAATTGATCCCGTAGGACGACGTGCCCGAAGACCCGTCAAAATCGACCAGAATTTCACCGTCGCCAATCGTGAGAGTCGCCACAAGGTCAATCGGCGATTCATAGCCGTCAATCCGCATGCTGTGGGACCACGTCCCCTTAGGCATTTCGTTGATCGCTTTGGCCATGCCTTCGCGGCTGGTTGTAATGATGTGCTCGCCCAGCTCGTCGAGCGTATCCAGATCATATTCCTGCATCATGGCCAGCAAGCGTCGGGACCCGGTCTCGTTACACGCCGCAAGCGCATAAATATCGCCTTCGACCTGCACGGGCTCGCGTACATTGGCGCGCATCAAATTCAGCAGCCACTCATTCATGACCCCTTTTATCGCCAAGGGCATGATGGGAACGAACAGACCTTCATGATAAATCTGCTTACCGTCCGGCGATTGCCCGACGCCGCCAATATCGACCACATGGCTGGTTGAGGCGAACAGCGCCACGATCTTGCCGTCCTTGAAGGTCGGCGACACGACGGTAAAATCGTGCAGATGCCCCGTCCCTTTCCAGGGATCGTTGGTCAGGTAGGTGTCGCCTTCCTGCATGGTGTCGATGGGAAAGACGTCCAGAAAATGCAGAACCGACCGCGCCATGGAATTAATATGGCCCGGGGTGCCGGTGACCGCTTGAGCCAACATCTGACCTTTAAGGTCAAACGCGCCCGCAGACACATCGCCCGCTTCGCGCGCCGAGGTGCTGAAGGCGGTGCGCACAAGCGTTTGCGCCTGTTCCTCGACCACCGACAGCAAGCGGTTCCACATTACCTGAAATCGGATTTGGTCCATTTCACTCATGATGCGTCACCTTTTTTCGTCATTACAATTTGTCCCAGCGCATTGATCGAGGCGTCAAACCCCGCCGTCACCAGGGTCGACGTTTCATCCTCCACAATAATCGCGGGCCCCGCCAAAGATGCGCCAACGCTCAACGCCGTGCGTCGGTAGATCGCCGTCGTCACGTTTTTACCACTGGCGGCGTCAAACACGACACGCTCGCCTTCGGGTTTGGCCGTTGCGCCCGAAGGCGCCGCCGTCGAAATTGGCGTGGGCAAGGAGGGATCGGTTGAAAGCGATAAGGTCCAGGTGAGAACCTCAACCGATAATTTGGGAATAATCCGGGAGAACAGCGCCGAATAGGCGGCGTTAAAACGTTCCTGGAACATCTCTGCATCGTCGGCGTCATAATCTTTGACCGGAAGATCCACGGTGATTTCATGACCCTGTCCGCGATACCGCATGAAGGCCGTGCGGGTTTCGGTCAGCGCGCCAACCGGCGCGCCCATCCGCACCACCGCTTCAGCCTCCACCCGCATTTCTGCGAACACGTCGTTGATATGTCCGGGGTTAAAATGACGCATTTCCAGATAGCGGGTCCGCACAACCTCATAGGCGATGGGCGCCCGAAGGAATCCAACCGCCGAGCCCACGCCTGCGCCGCTGGGGATAATCACTTTTTGCACGCCAAGCTTTTCCGCCAGTCGGGCCGCATGAAGGGGCGCCGCGCCGCCAAACGCGACCAGAGTGCGATCATGGGTTTCCTTGCCGTTCTCAATGGCGTGAACCCGCGCCGCATTGGCCATGTTTTCGTTGACGATCTCGTCAATTCCCGCCGCCGCCGCCATCGTTGAAATCCCCAACGGGCCGCCGATGACCTTATCCACCGCCTTCGCCGCGTTGGCGGGCTCCAGCGTCACTTTGCCGCCAGCAAAATGTTCGGGGTCGATGCGCCCCATGATGACGTCCGCATCGGTCACTGTCGGGGACTCGCCGCCCTGACCATAACAGGCCGGGCCCGGCGCTGATCCTGCGCTTTCGGGACCAACCAGAATGCGATTCAGTTCATCAAGATGCGCGATGGATCCACCGCCCGCGCCGATTTCCACCATATCGATGACCGGAATCCGAATTGGCAGCCCGCTGCCCTTGAGAAAGCGATACATCCGCGCGACTTCGAAGGACCGCGACAATTGTGGCTGCTGGTCGTCGATCAGCGTAATTTTTGCCGTCGTGCCGCCCATGTCGAAGGAGAGCACCTTGTCGAGTCCATTTTCCGCCGCGATATGCTGCGCCAGGATCGCGCCGCCCGCAGGACCGGATTCCACCAGACGAATGGGATTGGCCATGGCGGTTTCAACCGTCGTGACGCCGCCGCTGGACATCATCAGCAACAGCGGGCAATTGATCCCCAGCGCCTTCAGGTCATCGGCCAGACGTTGCAGATACCCCGCCATCAGCGGCTGCACATAGGCGTTGGCGCAGGCCGTGGACATGCGGTCATATTCGCGAATTTCCGGACACACGTCGGAAGATAGAGTGATCGCGACGTCCGGAAGCCCGACCGCCAGAATTTCGCGCGCCCGGCGCTCATGGTCCGGATTCACATAAGAGTGCAGAAAACACACCGCGAGCGCTTCGATCTTCTCCGCCTTCAGGGTCGGAATCAGCGCCTCCAGCGACGCCTCGTCCAGATCCAGCAAGACCGAACCATCCGCCGCCACACGCT
>JAESSL010000255.1 GCA_016764135.1 Alphaproteobacteria bacterium | reverse complement strand
TGTGCGGCATTCATGACGCCAAGCCTCAGCGCTGCCGCACCATGCCCTTCTCCGCGTATCGCGACGAGGCGGATCAGGATGATTTGATGCTGCCGAAGCCGGGATGGGCGTGCGACACATCCCAGGACGCGCCGGTGTATTATCGGGACAAGGCCATTGTCGAACGCGGTGAATTTGATCTGGAGCGGCGGCTGTTGCTTCGGGATGCCGCGATCCTGAAACCCTATGGCGAGTGGTTGATCGCCAGCGCGCCTAATCTTGGCGTGCAACTTCGCAAGGCCGCGCTGGCGCCGCGCGGGGGGCAGGTGGTGACGGCGTTCTCTACGCTGATCCCGAAATTACCCAAGGTCGATATTTATGACTTCGCGGCGAAACAGGCGCCGGTGATGCGGTCTTTCGCTGAAAAAACCGCCGCCGACCCCGCCCTGAAAAAACTTCATCGGTATTACGTTGATGAAGGCGCTTCGTGGGAGCGGGTTTTACAGGGGCGGCCCAAACAGTAAGAACCGTTTATCGCCAGGCCGATCTCACGGCGCCGCCTGTCACGGAGACAATGGTTGTCAGGCGACGTTGGATCGGCAAAACTATCGGTACAGAAGTCTCGTTTTCCACATGCAAGTTCAGGGAGTGCGAAACATGTCACCGGAAAAACCCGACGCGATCAAGGTTCCGACAAAGGCCATTCGCCCTTCTGGCTTGAATCATTTGGTCCTCAATGTTCGCGACATTGAAGAATCTCATACATTCTGGACTGAAATGATCGGCTTCAAGCAGGTCGGTGAACTCCACAAAACTCCGGACCGCCAGAATCCGCCGAAAATGCGGTTTTACAGCGGCGATCATGGGGGCCAGGATTTCCACCATGATATTGCGCTGGTCGAGAACAAGGCGCTTCCTGCGCCGCCGGAAGACTGGAGCATGTTTGGCGGGGACTCTGCGGTCAACCATATCGCCATTACGCTGCCCAACCGGGAAGCGTGGTTGCAGCAATTGGCGTTTCTGCAAAGCAAAGGGGTCAAGTTTGGCCGCCGGGTCGATCATGGCATGACCCACTCTTTATATATCCGCGACCCCAACGGGTACGGCGTCGAATTGCTGTATGATTTGCCGCGCGAACTCTGGGAAGGCGATATTGACGCCGCGCTCAACTGGGCGCGTCCCTTGCCAAAAGAAGGCCCGGAAGCGCTGGTCGACGAGACCGAGAACAATCCAGTGTTTGGCGCTGCGAGCGCCGCTGGCGAAGATTGAGCGAAACGGGGAGAGAAATTATGTCTAAACGTCAGAGTGTTAATTTTCCCGGCTTCAGCCACTCAAACCCGATCCCCAACGCCAGCCGGATCGGCAATATCATGATGTCGAGCGTTATCAGTGGGCGGGATCCGGAGACGAATGATTTGCCGGCGGATATGGCCGACCAGATCGTCAATATATTCATCCATCTCCGCTCGGCGGTGACTGCTGCGGGTGGAACGCCGGACGATATCATCAAGGTGGATTTTTTCATGAAGGACCCGGTGAGCGGGCGGGCGGCGTTGAACGGTGAGTGGGAAAAGATGTTCCCGGACGCTGAGTCCCGCCCCGCGCGCCATACCCAGCATCTGGCCGGTGACGGCGCGTCGCATGTGTCGTGCAATTTCACAGCGGTTTTCACCTGATAAACGTGATTTAGGCGGCAGTCGGTTTCGCGCCGCTATCGTCGATAGAGGATTTCCCATGATGAAGTTTGGCATTGGTCAGCCGGTCAAGCGGCTGGAAGACGTGCGTCTTGTGCAAGGGCAGGGGCATTTTCAGGACGACCGCACGGTTCCCGGGCAGGTCTATACTGTATTTTTGCGCTCGCCCCACGCGCACGCAAAAATCCTGTCCATCGATGTGGCCGCGGCCAAGGATGCGCCCGGCGTGCGGGCGGTCTATACCGGCGCCGATTACGCCGCCGACGGGCTGGGCATGCCAAAGGCGAGCATGCCGCGCAAGCGGGCCGACGGGTCGCCGATGTTTGCGCCGCAGCGCCCGGCGCTGGTTGTGGATCGGGTTCGCTATGTGGGCGACCCACTGGCGATGGTTATCGCCGATACGCTGGATCAGGCGAAGGACGCGGCTGAACTGATCGACGTTGACTATGAAGTTTTGCCGGCGGTGACGGATACCGCCTTTGCCGCGCAACCGGACTCGCCGCCGATCTGGGACGAAAACCCGGACAATATTTCGCATTTCCATGAACGCGGGGACAAGGCGCCGACAGAGGCGGCCTTCGCCAAAGCGGCGCATATCGTCAAACGGCGCTACGTTATTTCGCGCGTCCATGCGCAGTATATTGAGCCGCGCGGCGCTATTGGCGTCTATGATCCCGGCGAGGACCGCTATACGCTCTACGCCGATGTCAATTACCCGCACCGGGTTCGCAACATGCTGGCCAACGATGTCTTGCGCGTGCCGGAGAGCAATGTGCGGGTTGTGGTGGAGGATGTCGGCGGCGGGTTTGGCACCAAGGGCTGGCAGTATGTCGAGCACCGGCTGTCCCTGTGGGCGGCGCGCAAGATCGGGCGCCCCGTGCGCTGGACCTGCGAGCGGTCCGAGGCGGTGATGGCGGACGAACATGGCCGCGATAATATCGGCGAAATCTCGCTGGCCTTTGATGATTCGGGTAAAATTCTGGGCCTGCATCTCGACATGATCGCCAATCTTGGCGCCTATGTGGCGTCCAACCGGCAATTGCTGACGCCGTTTGGCATGATCGCAACGGTGACCGGCGTCTATGATATTCCGGCCGCCTATGTGCGCATCGATGCGGTGCTGACTAACACCAATCCGACCGCGCCCTATCGCGGCGCCGGGCGCCCCGAGGCGATTTATCTGATTGAACGCGCGCTGGAAGACGCCGCGCGCGAGCTTGGGATCGATGCGCTGGACCTGCGGCGCCGCAACCTTATTGCGCCATCGCAAATGCCGTACAAGGCCCCGCTGGGCCCGGTCTATGATTGCGGCGAGTTCGAGGTCAATATGAACCGGGTGATGCAGATTGCCGATTATGCGGGGTTTGACGCGAGGCGCGCCGAGTCGCTGGCGCGCGGCAAACTGCGCGGAATCGGGTTGGCCAACGCCATTGAACAAGCCGCCGGACCGCAGCCGGAATATGCTGAGATTCGGTTCAACCCTAGCGGGACGGCGTTGTTGATGATGGGCACCAAGACCCATGGTCAGGGGCACGCCACCGTGTTCAAACAGATTTTGCACGAGAAGCTGGGGATCGATCCGGGCGACGTGCAGTATATTGATGGCGATACGGACCGGGTGGCGTTTGGCATGGGGTCGAACGGATCGCGCTCGATGGTGGTCGGCGGCTCGGCGCTGGTTCAGGCGGCGGACAAGATTATCGAAAAAGGTCGCATCATCGCCGCGCATGTGCTGGAAGCGGCGGAAGCGGATATTATTTTTACAGCGGATGCGGCGGGCGTGTTTTCGGTGTCCGGCACGGATCGCAGCGTCAGTTTGAAGCAGGTGGCCAAGACGGCCTTCCAGCCCGCGCGATTGCCCGAAGGCATCAGCCGGGCTTCTATGAAAACTCCACCTATGTGGCCAAGCAGGCGACGTTTCCCAATGGCAGCCATGTCTGCGAAGTGGAGGTCGATCCGGACACCGGCGCCGTGCAACTGATGTCCTATCATGTGGTGGATGATGTCGGCACGGTCATCAATCCGCTGACGCTCAAAGGCCAGATTCATGGCGGCGTCGCGCAGGGCGTGGGGCAGGTGTTGATGGAAAATGTCGTATACGATCCTGATTCAGGCCAATTGATGAGCGCCAGTTTTATGGATTACGCCATGCCGCGCGCGGACACGATGTGCAACATGGAAATCGAGAGCAATCCCGTGCCGACCAAACGCAATCTGCTGGGCGCCAAGGGCGCGGGCGAAGCGGGCACGGTGGGCGCGTTGCCGGTCGTGATGATCGCGATCATGAACGCGCTGGCCCCGCTGGGCGTCACTGAACTCGACATGCCCGCGACAGGCGAAAACATCTGGCGCGCTATTCGTGCGGCGCGCTCGGCGTAGATTGGGGGCTGCTCGCCCATCCCCAGCGAAGCACTTATACGAACGGATGCGCTTGTTCCAACTCAGGCGCGTGCTCCAACCCAGACGCTTACTCCAACTGAAGCGCCGGTTCCGGTTGAGCGGTTCATGCCAGTCGGGGTGGTGGGTCTGAATGTTCGCCGTAGACTCGCACCGGGAAATATGATATAGGAATATATTCAAAGTTCAGGCATTGGGCGGAATGTTAAGCAATGCTAACGAATGCTAATGATTTTTGGATATTTTTGGTTTCGAGAAGGAGATAACGATGGCTAGACGCGATTGGGTTGACGATCATATTCGCCGTTATCGGGAAACCGACGGCGCGGACGGGCATATCTGGGGCGGACGCGATGGCGACCAGACTTTGCCCTGTTTGTTGCTCACCACCACGGGCCATAAGTCAGGCGAGGAAACGACGACGGCGCTGATTTATGGAAAAAGCGGCGACGCCTGCGTTGTTGTCGCCTCCACGGGCGGCGCGGCGGATCACCCAACCTGGTATCTGAATCTGGCCGCCAATCCCGGCGTATCGGTGCAGGTGCTGGGCGACAAGTTTTCTGCGACGGCGCGCACGGCGACCGACGAGGAGCGCCAGTCGTTATGGGCGAAGATGGCGGAAATATTTCCGACCTATAACAAGTATCACGAGACCGCAAAGGCGACCCGGGAAATTCCCGTCGTCGTTCTCGACCGGGCCTGAAACTGTCTCTGAACTGGCCTTTTACAGGATCAGTTCAGCCATCAGGCGGATCGATTCAGTCGTTGGAAAGCGCACCTGAAAGGTGGAGATCGGCAGGGTCGTATAGCGGGTCAGCCGTTCCTTGATGCGTTCTTTCGGACCGCATAGCGCGACTTCATCGATAAAACTGTCATCCACTGCGCTGACCGCTTCGTCGCGTTTGCCGTCCAGAAACAACATTTGAATTCGGTCGGCCATGTCGTCAAAGCCGAGGCGGCGCACATTGGCGTTGTGGAAGTT
>JAESSL010000254.1 GCA_016764135.1 Alphaproteobacteria bacterium | reverse complement strand
GGTGCGGCTGGCGATCGAGGCGTCGATGGACAGAACGGAAAAGACGTCCTCCGTGATCCGGGCTTCGACCTCCTGCATGGCCTCCAGCGGCAAGGCGTCCAGCGTGACGCCTTTTGTTTCAGCCAGACTGACCAGTGTCCCGGTCACGTGATGCGCATCGCGAAACGGCATATCCAGCACGCGCACCAGCCAATCCGCAAGATCGGTCGCGGTCGGAAAACCGTCCTTCAAGGCGTCGCGCAGCGCGTCCGGCGCAATCGTCAGATCGTTCACCATGCCCGCCATGGCGGCCAGCATCAGCGACAGGCTGTCCGTTGCGTCAAACACCGGCTCCTTGTCTTCCTGCATGTCCTTGCCATAGGCCAGCGGCAATCCCTTGATGACAACCAGCAGGGTCTGCAGCGCGCCAAATATGCGCCCGGCCTTGCCGCGCGCCAGCTCGGCGGCGTCGGGGTTGCGCTTTTGCGGCATGATTGAAGATCCGGTGCTGAAGGCGTCGGACAGATGGATGAACCCGAATTGCGGGGCGCACCAGATCACCAGTTCTTCTCCCTGCCGCGAAATATGCGACGCGCAAATCGCCGCAGCGGCCAAAAACTCCAGCGCAAAGTCGCGCGCGGAGACCGCATCCAGAGAATTCGCCAAGGGTCGGTCAAAGCCCAGCGCTCGCGCCGTCATACCCCGGTCGATGGGAAAGGACGTGCCTGCCAGCGCGGCGGCGCCCAGCGGCGATTCGTTGACGCGCTTACGGCAATCCGCCAATCGCGCCCGGTCGCGGCCATACATTTCGACATAAGCCAGCATGTGGTGGCCAAAGGTGACCGGCTGGGCGGATTGTAAATGGGTGAAGCCGGGCATGGGCGCGTCCGCATGGGCCTCCGCCTTGAGGATCAGGGCTTCCTGAAGCGACTGCAAAAGACCGTCGAGGCCGTCGATGGCGTCGCGAATCCAGAGGCGAATATCGGTGGCGACCTGATCGTTACGGCTGCGCGCGGTATGCAGGCGGCCTGCGGCGTCGCCGATCAGCTCGCGCAGGCGCGATTCAATATTCATATGAATATCTTCAAGGGCCGCCTTGAATTCAAACTGGCCGCTTTCAATCTCCGCCAGAATGTCATCCAGACCCTTGAGGATCGCGGCGCCGTCTTCCTTGGCGATAATGTCCTGCGCCACCAGCATTTCACAATGCGCTTTCGATCCGGCGATGTCCTGTGCGTACAGGCGTCGGTCAAAATCGATGGAGGCGTTGATTTGCTCCATTATTTGCGAGGGACTGGCGCTATAGCGTCCGCCCCACATTGTATTGCCGGTGGTTTTTGCGTTATTTGCGGTCTCAGACTTATTCATGACACATTACTCGGGATGATTGGACTCGGGATGACTGGACTCAAGATAACAGGACTCAAGATAACAGGACTCAAGATGTTTGATCGATTACGACGGAATTGCGATTACAGATGAGACGACCCCGCCGATTTATACTAGCTGTACTGTGCGCCGCATTGTTGTTGCCCATTGCCTCGCGTGCGGCGCTATCCGCAGAGGGCGACCCGACCCTTACAGGATGGATGGCGCAATTTATACGCAACACGCCCGCCCCGCCAGCGCCAGATAAGTACTTTTTGAACGAAAATGGTGATTCTGTCACCTTGTTCGATTTTGCGGGCAAAGTGGTTCTGGTAAATTTCTGGGCGACGTGGTGTGCGCCGTGCGTGCGGGAAATGCCCTCCCTGGACCGATTGGCGGCGGCGGTGACCGATACGGACTTTGTCGTCGCCGCGATCAGCGTGGACCGGGGCGGCGTCAAGGTTGCGCGACCGTTTCTGGACAAGCTGGGCGTTTCGCACCTGAAACTGTTTCTCGACCCCAAAATGGCGTTGGCGTTGAGCCTTGGCGTACGCGCGATGCCGACGACATTCCTGATCGACCGGAAGGGTCGCGTCGTTGGATCGCTTGCGGGGATGGCGGAATGGGATTCAGCCGAGGCGCAAGCGCTCATTCGATTCTATCTGGATCGAAAATAGGGCCTGCCCGGCATATCTGGATCAAAAATAAGCGCGGCCTGGATCAAAAACAGGCGCAGCGCCCGGCTTATCCGTTCGCTCTCATCAAGAGAGCCTTTACGGGGTGGTCTATCGGGTGGGAACCGGTACGTCGCCCGCGTAATCGTAAAATCCGCGACCGGTTTTACGGCCCAGCCATCCGGCTTCGACATATTTCACTAGCAGCGGGCAGGGACGATATTTTGTATCCGCCAACCCTTCATACAGGACTTGCATGACCGCCAGGCAGGTGTCCAACCCAATGAAATCCGCCAATTCGAGCGGGCCCATCGGATGATTGGCGCCAAGCTTCATGCCGGTGTCGATAGCTTCCACATTCCCCACGCCTTCATACAAGGTATAGATCGCCTCGTTGACCATGGGCAGCAAAATGCGATTGACGATAAAGGCGGGAAAATCTTCTGACAGCGAGATGGTTTTACCCAGGCTTATCGCCAGGTCGCGCACCTGTTGATACGTTTCGCTATCGGTGCCCAGACCCCGGATGATTTCGACCAGCTTCATCACCGGCACCGGGTTCATGAAGTGCAGGCCGATAAACTTTTCCGGGCGATCCGTCCGCGCGCCCAGGCGCGTAATGGAAATGGAGGATGTGTTGGTCGCCAGAATGGTGTTTTCGTGGATATGCGGCGCCAATGCCTTGAAGACTTCGCGTTTGACCGACTCATTTTCAGTCGCGGCTTCAATAACGATATCGCGGTCCGTGAATGTGGCGTAGTCCGTGCCGAACTGAATTTTGTCCAGGGCCGCCAGCATTTCAGATTCGTCAATCAGGGTTCGACGCACCTGACGGCTCATATTGGCTTCGATCAGGCCCTTGGCGAGGGAAACGCGCTCCGCGTCAATGTCGACGACTTTGACGTCATATCCAGCAAGAGCGGCGACATGGGCGATGCCATTGCCCATCTGACCGGCGCCGACGACGCCGATTTTTTGTATCATAGCAGTCTTCCTTGCGCTGAAACCGGGGCGCTGAAACCGGAGCGTCAAAATCAGGATGCGTGTCGGATGACGCGGTTCCGGCCCGCATTGCGGACCAAAAACGTCATCCGCGCGCGTCGATGTTAGTCTTTTAACACCTTATCGAGTTCAGCTTCTAGTTCGGGGATCGCGGTGAACAAATCCGCCACCAGACCATAATCGGCGATCTGGAAAATCGGAGCTTCTTCGTCCTTGTTGATAGCCACGATGACCTTGCTGTCTTTCATACCCGCCAGATGCTGGATCGCGCCGGAAATGCCGACGGCGATGTACAAATCAGGGGCGACGACCTTGCCGGTCTGGCCGACCTGGTAGTCATTGGGCACAAAACCCGCATCGACGGCTGCGCGCGAGGCGCCTACCGCAGCGCCGAGCTTGTCGGCGACGCGTTCCAGCATGGCGAAGTTTTCGCCATTCTGCATGCCGCGTCCGCCGGAGATGATAATCCCCGCCGCCGTCAGTTCCGGCCGCTCCAGTTTGCTGATTTCCGCACTGACGAATTCGGTCAAACCAGAATCGCCGGTGGCGGAGACCGCCTCAATGCTGGCGGAGCCGCCTTCGGCTGCGACGGGGTCAAATCCCGTGGTGCGTACGGTGATGACTTTTTTCGCATCGGAGGACTTTACCGTTGCGATTGCGTTGCCGGCATAAATCGGACGCTGGAACGTGTCGGCGGAAACAACCGCCGTGATTTCAGAAATTTGCTGTACGTCCATCAGCGCCGCGACGCGGGGCATGATGTTTTTGCCATTGGTCGTGGCGGGCGCCAGCACGGCGTCATAATCGGCGGCGAGGCCGACGATCAGGGGCGCAACGTTTTCAGCCAGCAGGTTGGCGTATTCAGCGGAATCAGCGACGCGAACTTTTGCGACGCCGGTGATGGCGGCCGCTGTCTGGGCGACGCTGTCGCATCCGGAGCCAACGACGAGGACATCGACGTCGCCGCCAATTTCCGCCGCCGCCGCAACGGCGTTGAGCGTGGCGGGCTTGATTTTTGCGCCGTCATGTTCGGCTAAGACAAGTATGCTCATGGCTCAGATCACCTTCGCTTCGGTCCGCAGTTTTTCGACAAGTTCCTGGACGCTTTCGACCTTTCCGCCGCCTTCGCGTTTTGGCGGTTCGACGACCGTTAGGGTTTCCAGTCGGGGCGTCATGTCAACGCCCAGATCGGCGGGGGTCATGACGTCGATCGGCTTTTTCTTCGCTTTCATGATATTCGGCAAAGAGGCGTAACGCGGCTCATTCAACCGAAGGTCCGTCGTGACGACCACGGGCAATTTGACCTTGATGGTCTCCAGTCCGCCATCGACTTCGCGGGTGATGTTGGCTGTGCCGTCGCCCAATTCGATTTTCGAAGCGAAGGTCGCCTGACTCCAGCCCAGCAGCGCAGAGAGCATCTGGCCGGTCTGGTTGCTGTCGTCGTCAATGGCCTGTTTGCCCAGGATGACAACTTCGGGGCCTTCTTTTTCAATGACCGCCTTCAGGATTTTAGCAACCGCCAAAGGTTCGGCGTTATCGTCGGTTTCCACCAGAACGCCGCGATCGGCGCCCATGGCCAGCGCTGTGCGGATGGTCTCCTGACACTGCTTGACGCCAATCGACACGGCGATGACTTCATCGGCGGCGCCAGCTTCGCGAATACGAAGCGCTTCCTCGATGCCGATTTCATCAAAGGGGTTCATGGACATTTTGACGTTGGCGGTTTCAACGCCGGTGCCATCGCCCTTGACGCGAACTTTTACATTGTAATCGATAACCCGTTTTACGGGAACGAGAACCTTCATTGAGAGTTTCCTTGGCGGCTTATGAAAATTTTCGAGTTTGTGTGTATGCCCGAGGCCCTACGGTGTCAAGGCGGCGGGCAATATTGCATTGCCGCAGAGCACGCGTGTGGCGGGCTGGACGCTTGGTGTTTTGCGTATCGCGCTGCGGTATAAGGCGATATTCTGTGGTGTTTCGCCGCAGCCGCGCCGGTTTTTTTGAGGCGCTGAAAATTCGGGTCGGAACGTCACGGCGCGGGCGTCAAAATGGCGTGTACATGATTGTGGCTGGATTCGTGGCGCGACAGCTCGCCCAGCGGGGCGATATCCCAGATCCATTCACGATCCGGCGCCGGTAGCGCCAAGCCATACAGCGCGTCTGAAGCGCGTAGAACGCTGCCATCCCGGTCGAGCGTCTGGCGCGTTCTGTCCGTAATCAAGCCGGTGACGGCGGAAAATCCGGCGATATAATCGAGATGCGCCTGCAGGATGGTGCGGGCGAAGCGCGTCTCGGCGTCCGGGCTCAACGTAACATGACGATGCATGAATTCGACCGGCGCCAGTGGCAATTGCGACAGCAAATTAGCCGAGATGACGAGATCGACGTCGGTGGGTTCGATATCGGGAACAGAGGAGATGCGAGGTTCTGGCGCACTATCCGCGCCGTGGGCCACGCCCAGAAGCAGGGCGTCATAGACGCCGGATAAATCGACATGGGCGAAAATCGCGTTGCGCTGGCGTCGCGCAATCCTGCGGGCGCGCCACGGATGAACGGCGTCGATCAGAACGACCTGCTCGAACTGGTCGCAAAGCGGCGCCAGGGGAATGTCGTAGAGCGCGCCCGAGCCTAGAATGAGGGCCGTACGATTGCGGACGCAAAGCGCGGCGGCGGCCAGAATGGCGGATCTGGTGTTGTCCAGATGAGGCTCCCAGACGCACCTATGGCGGCGATAGCGGCCCTTGACGGCGATAAGGTCATGAAGAAGTCCGCTGCGCCGGGCCCAGGACGGCGCTGGTGTAAGGGCGTATTCTATCGCTTCCAGCAACATGGCGAGGTTATCGGTTAGCGCCGGGCGTCCATAAAACATCCCGCGCGCCGTCTTCATTGCAATGGCGCGCCAGGACAAACAGCAAGTCGGACAAACGGTTCAGATACACGATGACGGTGGGATTGATCGTCGCCGTTTTGGACAGGGTTACGACATGCCGTTCGGCGCGGCGCGCGATGGTTCGCGCCAGATGTAAATGGGCGGAGGCCGCTGATCCGCCAGGCAGGACAAAACTCTCCAGCGAGCTCAATGCGCTGTTTATATCGTCGATTTCCCGCTCCAGCCGATCGGCTT
>JAESSL010000253.1 GCA_016764135.1 Alphaproteobacteria bacterium | reverse complement strand
TCGCCGGGGCGGCGGTTTACCCAAAGGCGCAGCAGCAAGCGATTGCGGTCGCCGCCCGGCCAGTCTTCGAATTCGGTGCGGGCGTGCAGGACCATGTGATTGTTCAATATCTGAATGTCGCCCGGCTGCATATACATGTCGTGGCGAATTTCTGGATCCACAGCCAATTTTGCAATCAACTCGACAGCGTCCAGTTCTATCCCACTGAGCGGCGCGCCTTTCTTCTCGGCGGCGGTGTAGATGGCGCGGCTGTTGAACCGGCAGCTCAGGCGGTCGTCGAAATAGCTGTAGACCGGGGCCTGGTTTTTTGTGACCTCGTTTGGATCGCCGCTCTTTCCTTCGCCGCGAATGTCGTACTGAAAGCCGTCGTAGAGGGTGTCGATGTAGTCGGGATGGTCGGTCAAAATCTTATTGTAAATGGTGGTGGCGCTGGCGATGCGGCTTTGGCCGCCGGATTTCGCCTGCCGCACGCAAAGCAACCCGACCAGATCGGCGGAATCATTATGCGGATGCAATTCTGCGCTGGTGGTGTATCCGCGGGCGTTGACAGCGTTGTAATCGACGCCGACATCCTCGACCCGGCCGATCAAGTCGCCCTTGGCGTTTTGCGATATCATATCGCTCAGATAGACCGCCATGCCCCAATACAGGCGGTATAACGCCGCCTCGTTGTATTTCTCGACCGGCAGACCGCGCATCAACACAAAGCCGCGTCCGTTTTCCAACTCGTCGAGTATATCGGCCAGTTTGGGCCCGAGCGTGGGGAGGGGAAATTCTGTCTGTGTGAAGGCGAGCGGCTCCAGCCCCTTTTCCGTGACCATCGCCAGGGCGGCGTCGAGTTCGTCTACATCTGATGGCGTAAAGCGGTAAATCCAGGATTCGTCGCGTTTGAAGTCGTCGCCACGCCAGACGGAGCGGTCGCGAACAGGGCCGTTGAGATGCGGCGACATGAGAATTATCCTTCTGTAACGCGTGATGTGACACTTTAACGCAAGAGAAAGCCTAGCGGATAGGCATTGGTTTCGAAAGTCCCCACAGGCTATGCTGACGGTGATTTCACTGAGCTGGAAAGGAGGCATTCGATGACGGAACCGATCCGCTATGTCGACGCCCTGAACGACAAATACGGTGCGATGGGCTTTCCCGCCTATCGTTGGAGCGAAAATGAGGATGCGCCCTGGGCGCCGATGACCAAACCGTTATCGGAATGCACGGTGGCGCTATTGGTGAGCGGTGGGATTTCCCACTGCGCCGTGACGCCCTTTGATCCGGACGCGCGTAATGATCATCGCGTTGACGCCATTGATCCGTCGGTCGAAACCGACCAATACCAGATCCACGACAGCTATTATGACCACAGCGACGCGGACCGGGATCTGAATTGCCTGTTTCCCGTTGATCGCCTGCAAGAGCTTGCGGCGTCCGGCGCCATTGGCGCGGTCGCCAAGCGGCATTGGAGCGGCTTCATGGGCCGGACCTATAATCGCAGCAAAGTTACGGGCGAGTCAGCGCCTGCGCTTGTCGAACAACTTAAAGCGGACGGCGTTGATCTACTGATCGCGATACCGGCCTGACCCCTCGATCACCAGACCGTGGGTCTGGTTGCTCGAGTTGTTGAAGAAGCTGGCATTCCAACCGTTACCGTGTCGACGGGACGAGACATCACCGCGTTGGTGAACCCGCCGCGCAGTCTGTTTATCAATTTCCCGATGGGTAACAGCTTCGGGAAAGCGGGCGATGCGGCGCAGCAGACGGAAATTCTGCAAGCCGCGCTGGATTTCGCCGTGACGGCGAGCGAACCCGGCGCGCTAGTTGACGCGCCTTATGTGTGGGAAGACGACTTTGTCTACTACACGGGCGAGGCAACGCCGGAAGCGATTGCGCGTCAGTTGAAGAAGTAGATCGATCGAGACATCGTCAGACTGAATGCGGCGCGCGGGCGAAGTCTCCGCGCGCCGTCTTTAGTTTAACAGGGACACGTTATATGAATTCACCTAGCTCCTCCTCATCTGACGTCGACCCCATTACCGCATCGGTAATTCAGCACCGTATGACGGGGGTGGTGGAGGAAATGGGCGAGGCGATGTTGCGCACTTCGTACTCCCAAATTCTGAACTCCAGCCGGGATTTCTCCATGGCCCTCTGCGGCGCCAATGGCGACTTGTTGGCGCAGGCGGAGCACATACCGGTCCATGTGGGGGCGATGTGCTGGGCGGCACGGGAAATCATCGAGTATTTCGACGGAAATATATTTGAGCACGATGTGTTTCTGCTGAACGATCCGTATTTTGGCGGCAGCCACTTGCCTGATGTGACGGTGATCGCGCCGGTCTTCGTGGACGGCGACTGCATGTTCTGGACGCTCAACCGCGCGCATCATTCGGATATCGGCGGCGCAACGCACGGCGCCTATAACGCGGCGGCAACGGAAATCTGGCAGGAAGGGCTGCGCATTCCGCCCATCAAGCTGGATGAAAAGGGCGTTCGGCGACATGATATTTTGCGCATGTTGTCGGTGAATGTTCGCCACCCGCGGGATTTTGAAGGCGACCTTGCCGCGCAGATCGGGTCGGTCAAGCTGGGTGAAAAACGTTTGGGCGCGTTGATTGCGGAGTTCGGCGCGGCAACGACCACCGCCGCCCTGGCGCGTATTCTCGATGGGTCGGAGACGCAGGCGCGCGCCATCATCGAGACCTGGGCCGATGGGGTCTATCTTGGCGAAACGTTCCTTGATGATGACGGGCGCGGCAATCTGGATATCGCCGTGCGCGCCAAGGTCACGATTGCGGGCGATTCAATGGAGGTCGATCTGTCCGAATCCGACCCCCAGGTTGAAAGTTTTATCAACTCGTCCTTCGCTAATATGCAATCCGCTGTGGTGATGGCCTACGCCTTTTTGCTGGATCCCGGCATTGCGCAGAATGCGGGCGCGATCCGACCGCTGAGCGTAAAGGCGAAGGAAGGCACGATTGTCTGGGCGCGGCCCGGCGCGCCGGTCACGTTATGCACATCCCATTGCAGTCAGGAAATTATCGAGGCGATCGTCGGCGCCCTTGCGCCTGCGTGCCCGGAGCGCGCCATGGCGGGATGGGGCAAACGGTTCCGCATCGCGATAAAGGGTGTAGACCCGCGCAACGGCGCGCCGTTCATCTGGCATATGTTCCATGCGCGTCCCGGCGCCGG
>JAESSL010000252.1 GCA_016764135.1 Alphaproteobacteria bacterium | reverse complement strand
TCGACCCCCAGCATGACCGCCAATCCGCAAAACGATGTGGCCAGTGCGGTGATCTTCACCGGGCCCAATCGCTCGCGGTCGCAGGACGCAATGATGATCGCCACCAGTGGCGGGTAGATAAAGAACAGCAAGGCGGCCAACCCGATAGGGATATATTGCACCGCGCCGATATTGCCATAATACATGAAGGAGACGAGGCCGCCGAGCCACACGCAATGCAGCCAGACCTTAAAGGGCACCCGTATGGGACGGCGCAGAATCAGGCACATGGCGCCCACCATCGCTGCGCCATAGACGCCGCGCACGGCGGCGATGGAGATAGGGTCCGTGCCGCCATCATAGGCCGCCCGCGAAAACGCCACCGCTGCACCCAGCCCGACAGACGCCACAAGGGCGAAAATAAACCCGATCATGGGCGACTTTTGTCGCTGCGCTGGTGAGGCGGCTGTCGTAGACATGCGCGGAGTTCATCCAAAGAAAGTCAGGGCGACGCTGTGTATACCGCGCTCAGGCTGGGCGGGACAAGTTGGCGCGGCTCAGAGCCGTTTAAATTGGACGCAAAACGCACCCTTCGTATCGCTGAGAAGGAGGGGCTTTGAATTACCCCCGCTTTGCGTGCTATGACGCGCGCCATGCTTACAATTAATAATATTGTTTACCGCATTGGCGGCCGGTTGCTGTTTGAAAATGCGTCCGCGGCGATTCCCGATGGCCATCGCGTTGGTTTGATCGGGCGCAATGGCGCCGGCAAATCGACCTTGTTGAAACTGATCGAGGGCGATCTTGATCTGGACGGCGGCTCCATTGGCGTTGGCCGACGCACGAAGGTTGGGTCGGTCGCGCAGGAAATGCCCGACGGCAATATGACGCCGTTGAATTTTGTCCTCGCGGCGGATGTGGAACGCGCGCAATTGCTGATTGAGGCCGAGACGGCGACGGACCCGGTCCGGATCGCCGAGGTGCATTTGCGCCTTGCGGATATCGGGGCCGAAACGGCGCCGTCGCGCGCGGCCTCCATTCTGGCGGGGCTCGGTTTCGATGAACCCATGCAGGGTCAGAAGCTGGGCGAATTTTCCGGTGGTTGGCGCATGCGCGTCGCGCTGGCGGCGACTCTGTTTGCGGCGCCCGACTTGTTGCTGCTCGATGAACCCAGCAACCATCTGGACATGGAAACCCGGCTTTGGCTGGAAACCTATCTGACCAATTACCGGGGCACGGTTTTGCTGGTCAGCCATGACCGCAGTTTGTTGAACGTGGTGGCGGAATCCATCCTGCACCTTAAAGACGGTGAATTGACGCTGTATCGCGGGAATTACGACCGTTTTGAACGCACTTTTCGGGAGCGGCTGGTTCATCAGGCGGCGGCCTATTCAAAGCAGGTCGAACAGCGCGCCAAGATGCAGGCCTTCGTCAATCGGTTTCGGGCGCTGGCGAGCAAGGCGCGACAGGCGCAATCGCGATTGAAGGCGATGGAGCGTCTGGGTGACCTGGCGCCGTTGCGGCCCGATCACGAGGTCGCGTTCGACTTTCCCGATCCCGTCATTTTACCGCCGCCACTGCTGACTCTGGACAAGGCGAGCGTGGGATATGAGGCCGACCGGCCGGTGCTGCGCAATCTGGATCTCAGTATTGATATGGAGGATCGCATTGCGTTGCTGGGCGCGAATGGTAACGGCAAAACGACCTTTTTGCGGTTGCTGACTGGCGACTTGAAGCCCATGAGCGGGCAGGTTCGACGATCATCCAAATTGCGGTTCGGGTATTTTGCGCAGGAGCTTGCGGAAGCCTTTGATCTGGACGCAACGCCGCTGAATATGATGGGCGCTCTCTTGCCGGATGCGTCAGAAACAGTCGTGCGATCGCATCTTGGCCGGTTCGGGTTTACCCAGGACCATACCAAAGTGCGGATCGGCTCCTTGTCCGGTGGCGAAAAGGCGCGATTGTTATTCGCCTGCATCACTCGAAATGCACCCCATGTCCTGTTGCTCGATGAGCCTACAAACCATCTGGACATCGACGCGCGCGATGCGTTGATTTCTGCGATTAACGCTTATCAGGGCGCGGTTATTCTGGTGACCCATGATCCGCATCTGGTTGAACTCTGCGCGGATCGTCTTTGGGTCGTGCGTGATGGCGGCTGTCATCGGTTTGACGGCGATATGGACGACTATCGAAAATCTCTGGTGGATCAGCGTCGCCAATCCCGATCGAGCGCCAAACAGCGCAATGCGGAGAATGGCGATTCGGCATCGGCGAAGTCGGAGCGCAAGGCGTCGCGGCGTGCGGGTGCGGAGGCGCGGCGGGTGCGCTCTCAATTCCGCAAGGCTGCGACGGCGGCGACCAAAATTCTCGAAAAACTGTCGGTGGAGAAGAAGGACCTTGTCCAGAGTCTCAGCGATCCCGTGTTTTACAAGGAACACGCGGATGAATTCACGGCCTTGAATAAACGCCACGCGGCGATAGAGTCGGAGATCAAAGTGGCGGAGGCGCAATGGCTCGAAGCGCAATCGGCCCTGGAAGAAGAGAGCGCGGCGTAAGTAATTCCGAGGCGCCTGATAACCGATCGACTCGACAACAGGGGAGATGACGGCGCATGGCGTTGCAAGACATGACTTTGACGGCCAGAACTCAGCATCCGCGACTATCCGTCCGGCGCGCCGGCGCAGGCCCCGCGCTGGTCTTGATCCATGGCGGCATGGGGTCGTGGAACCATTGGATCGCCAATATCGATGCGCTGGCGCCGTATTTTCGAGTCCATGCAATTGATCTTCCAGGCTACGGCGAATCGTTACCCGTGGACCGGGATTTGTCTCCGGATGAATTTAAGGATCTGGTCTGTCGCGCTATTGACGGCGTTGTCGGCGAAGGGACGCCGTTTAGACTGGCGGGGTTTTCGTTTGGCGGCGCTATTTCGTCGCATATCGCGGCCCGGATGGGCGATCGCGTGCAATCCCTGACCCTGATCGGCGCCAGTGGGTTTGGCCCATCGACGGGGCGACGGTTGAACACGCGGAGCTACAAGGAAGCGGGCGAAGATCAGGCGAAACTTCGGGAGATCGTCCGCAATAATCTGTTGGCGTTCATGTTGAACGACACCGCCGACGATCACGCGGTTGATTGTCACGCGGCGAACGTCAAGCGGACGCGGTTTGATAGCCGCAAGGTCAGCGGTGCGGATTCGCAACGGTTTGATCTGGCGAAAATAAAATGTCCGCTCCAGATCATCTGGGGTGAAGACGATGTTACCGCGCGGCCGTCCGTCGCGGCGCGTGTCGCCATCTCTCGAGAAG
>JAESSL010000251.1 GCA_016764135.1 Alphaproteobacteria bacterium | reverse complement strand
TCTCGGATTGAGCGGCTGTTCTCCCTTCCAGCACGGTCGCCTTGCGGAGCGCCATAAAGAAATGGTTGCCTAGTTGTTCGAGCCGATAGCCCGTTACTGCATAGGCTGCATTGCCATCATTTGCCGTTGTCAGCATCAATGCGGGACAGTCTATCCGGTTTTCTCGTCGCGAAAGATCGAGAAGACGTTCAGCTAAGGCTCGATGAGGTTTCGAGACAACATCGAGAAAGTTTCCTGTCCCTGCCCCGGATTTGGGAAAAGGAACGGCTCCGGCTGAAAAAACGATGTTTTTATCGGTATCCAGTTCAAGTAAAAAGTCAGCCCAGCAAAAAGACAAAGCGACAAACCTGTCTCGTTCAGACTTTATACTCTCGGTAAGCGCTGCAGTTTGATCCATCGTTCAATCAAAAACCCCACATTCCCGACATCTTAATTTACCCTTATGTATCCGTATCTTTAGTTGGTTTCCTTAATCTTTCTGCGAGCGTCGCCAAATACGCCGCATCAGATTCTGTAAACTCGTTTTCGTTTATGTCGTCTTTATATCCCTGAAGTTCCTCGCGAAGCGTTTCGGAAATGCCTTTTTCGGATAGCAGTGTTTCAATTAATGAAAGGCTATCTCCCGCTTCAGCAACCGGAACCTGTGAAGGGCTATTTTCGCTTTCCGCATCTTCATCCCAGTCGTCATCGTCTTCGGAATCATCGCCTGCATCCGGCGCCAGGAGGGTATCCCAGTCAAATCCAGCGTTAGCTACCTTTTCATGGAGCGCGCGGGCGGCGACGAGAACCTTTTCATCCTCGGTTTCACCCAATTGGCGCAATAATTCAATAACTTCGCTTCGCTCTAGATTCTGTTCCATGACTTTCTTTCGGATAATTCAACGCTGAAGGCAATGTAACGTGTATATCTGGAAAATCCGAGCTCGTTTCCGCCAGACTTAGCGACAAACAACAATAAATACAGGATAGCGAGTGGGATTGCGGCGACTCGTCACTATTCCCAAAAGCTGAGCTACAAAGTCAGAGACCTCGCAATCAGTCCCACGTTCATCGACGATCCGCCGCCATCGACGTCTTTATAAATCGCAGTGATCGTATAGGTCAGCCTGAAATCTTACTCTGCAATGTTTTGTTAACGCGGGGTGAGACGAACTGATGTATATCCCCGCCCAGTTTCGCAATTTCCTTCACCAAGCCCGATGAAATAAACTGGTTTTTGTCTGACGCCATGAGAAATACTGTTTCGATATCCGGTTTCAGATAGGAATTCATGGAGGCCATTTGGAATTCATATTCGAAATCCGACACCGCTCTCAGACCGCGTATCAACATCGTTGCGTTGCTGCTTACAGCGAAATCAGTCAGCAAATTGTTAAAGGTGACGACTTCGATAATAGTATCCCCGTTAATGGACTGTATTTCCGTCGTAACCATTTCGACGCGTTCTTCCGCCGAAAACAGGGGTGATTTTCCGATATTTTCCGCTACGCCAACGATAAGCTTGTCGACCATGTGCCGCGCGGCGCGGGAAATGATATCCATATGCCCATTAGTGATCGGATCAAATGTTCCCGGATAAATCCCAACCCGAAATGCAGACATATTACGTATCCTCTTCCTCGTCTTCGTCCGACTCCTCTGCCGGGTCTTCTGAATCGCCAACATCGCGAAGGCGCGTCACGGAGACAACCTTTGCGTTATTGCCGACATCAAATAACGTGACGCCCTGTGTCCGTCGACTTGCGATTCTGACGTCATCAATTGGGCATCTTATAAGTTGGCCATTATCGGTGACCAACATGATCTGATCCTCCGGTTCCACCGGGAATGTCGACACAACATTTCCGTTTCTCTGGGTTATCTCCAGATTTGCGATCCCTTTGCCGCCACGGTTCGCGATTCTGTATTCATATGCGGACGTTCGTTTACCAAACCCTTTTTCGGTAACCGCCAGAACAAACTGTTCGTTCTCTTTTAACGTCTCGAACTGCGCCGCGTCCAACGTACTTTCTGGCGGGGTCGTGACAGAATCCCCTGTTTCCGAATCAGTGTCGCCTTCGGCGCGCCGGGCGCTGGATGAGGCGCGTAAATAAGCGTTTCGCACATCCATTTCAATCTCAGCGTGCCGAAGTATCGACATTGCAATTACGTTGTCACCTGTACCGAGTCTTATCCCGCGCACGCCGGTCGAAGTGCGCCCGCTAAATACCCGCACGCCGGGAACTGGGAAGCGAATGCACATACCAAGGCGCGTCACCAACAGGACATCATCGGTCTCCGTGCAGGTCCGAACACGCACCAGCTTATCGCCCTCATCGAGTTTCATGGCGATTTTACCATTCGCCATAATATTCGTGAAATCGCTAAGTGAGTTTCGGCGCACGTTTCCGCTGGCAGTTGTGAACATGACATGCAGGTTTTCCCAGTCTTGCTCGTCTTCCGGTAACACCATGACAGTAGAGATCGTCTCGCCTTCGTCCAACGGCAGCAAATTCACCATGGCCTTGCCACGCGCCTGCGGCGTGCCGATTGGCAGCCGATAAGCTTTGAGCTGGTACACCATGCCTCGTGAGGAAAAGAAGAGAACAACGGCATGCGTAGAGGAAACAAAGACGTCCTGAACAAAATCCTCATCCCGTGTCGACATACCGGACCGCCCCTTACCGCCACGCCGTTGGGCGCGGTAAGTTGATAGCGGAACGCGTTTGATATAACCGCCGTGAGTGACCGTTATAATCATTTCTTCGCGTTGAATCAGATCCTCGAGGTCATGTTCGAATTCAGCATCTTCGATTGCCGTTCGTCGATCATCGCCAAATTTTTCTCTAATATCCGCCAGTTCTTCTCGCAAGACTTCCAACATGCGGTCGCGGTTTTTGAGAATTTCCAGAAATTCGGCAATACGCACGGAAAGGTCTTTGGCTTCATCGCTTAGTTTATCACGCTCAAGCCCCGTTAATCGTTGCAAGCGCAATTCCAGGATTGCACGCGCCTGCATCTCAGATAGCCGGTAATGATCATCAACGACCTGTCGTCCCGGTTCGTCTATCAACGCAATAAAGGGCGCGACATCACCGGCGGGCCAATTTTTCTCTGTCAGTAGCGCGCGCGCCGTCGCAGGGTCTGGGGAGTGACGAATCAACTCAATGACCGGATCGAGATTTGAGATCGCCACAAGGAGTCCGGCCAAGACATGTGCGCGTTCCCGGGCCTTTCTCAGTTCAAACGCCGTACGGCGGGTAATGACCTCTTCGCGAAACTCAACAAACGCGACGAGTATTTCACGAATGTTCATGAGTTCCGGGCGTTGGCCTCTCAAGGCCAGCATATTGACCCCAAAACTCGTTTGCAGAGGCGTGTAGCGAAAGAGTTGCGCCAGGACGACGGCGTATGTCGCATCACGCTTTAACTCGATGACAACCCGAACGCCATGACGGTCGGACTCATCGCGAAGGTCAGAAATTCCCTCAACCGTTTTATCGCGAACAATCTCGGCAATCCGCTCAACCATACGCGCCTTGTTAACCTGAAATGGAATTTCAGTCACAATGATCGCTTCGCGGTCTTTTCCGAAGGGTTCCATATTGGTTTTTGCGCGCATCACAACCGAACCACGACCGGTATGGAAGGCGGAGCGAATACCCGAGCGTCCGAGAATAATTCCACCGGTCGG
>JAESSL010000250.1 GCA_016764135.1 Alphaproteobacteria bacterium | reverse complement strand
GGGAGATGTGAACGGGGACGGGTTCGACGATATTCTTATCGGCGCCTACGAGAATGATGCGAGCGGAATAAATGCCGGCGCCGTGTATGTGGTGTTTGGATCGGGGACGCCGCCATCCTCGGTTAACCTGGCCGCGGTGGCGCTCGGGACGGGCGGTTTCAAGGTCACCGGCGAAGACGTGTATGATTATGCGGGCTTTTCGGTGTCTTCGGCGGGGGATGTAAACGGGGATGGGTTCGACGACCTTCTTGTCGGCGCCTATTACAATGATGCGGGCGGCGTCTACGCGGGCGCCAGTTATGTCGTGTTTGGGGCCAACTTCTCCGGTGCTGTGACGGTGGCGGGCACGGCGGCGGCGGACACGTTGACCGGGTTGGCGGGCGCCGATGTTATTGTTGGCGGTCAGGGTGACGATTTTTTAATCGGTAACGGCGGCGCTGATGTGCTGCGTGGCGGCGCTGGCGACGACGATATTTCAATTAGCGACACAACGTTTGCGAAGATTGACGGTGGCTCCGGAAACGATGCGTTGGAATTGACGGGTGGATTAACGCTTGATTTGACGGCGATTCCCGACGCTCGTATCGAAAGTATCGAAAATGTGGATTTCTTTGGCGGTTCGAACACCCTGGTTCTGAACGATACCGATATTCGTGCGATGTCGGACACGAACACTTTGACGGTGACAGGCGCAGCCGCGGATGTCGTGAGTTCGGACCAATTGTGGAACAAAGCGAGCGTCGTGACGAACGGGGACGGCACTTTCGATAAATTCACGCTCTCCGGCGCCACTCTGTTGGTCGAAAATGTTGTCGACAGTTCAAATTTGACGTTCGTTGCTACGCCATCCAGCCTGATCGCCGTAAATTTGGGCGCGGGTGGTTTCAAGATTATTGGTGAAGTTGCAGGTGATGCAGGACCTATCGGCAGCGCTCGCACCGTATCCTCGGCGGGCGACGTGAACGGGGATGGGCTCGATGATTTGATCGTCGGCGCGACTGGAAACGATGCTGGGGGGACGGATGCAGGTGCGGCGTATGTGATTTTTGGCGTCGCGTCTGGTGGTTTCGATATAAATTTGACCGACGTCTCGGCGGGCACGGGTGGTTTCAAAATTACGGGCGAAGTCGCAGGAGACCTGGCGGGGGTCTCGGTATCCGCGGCAGGCGACGTGAATGGCGACGGGTTCGACGATATTATCGTTGGCGCGGAGGAAAATGATTCCGGTGGTGCGAAGGCTGGTGCGGCGTATGTGATCTTTGGCGCGGCGTCGCCGGCGAGTTCGGTAAATTTGGACGACATTGCGTCGGGGTCTGGCGGGTTCAAGATTACCGGCGAGGTCGCGAATGACCGAGCTGGCAGCTCAGTATCCTTGGCGGGTGATGTGAACGGCGATGGGATTGACGACCTGATCGTTGGTGCGATCACGAACACTGCAGGAGGCGGAAGTGCTGGCGCTGCATATGTGATCTTTGGCTCGACGTCTGTTGTTTCGGCGGTCAATTTGAGCGACGTCGCAGCGGGCGTCGGCGGGTTCAGGATCATTGGCGAAACGATCAATGACCTTGTGGGCTTTTCGGTCTCCTCGGCGGGTGATGTAAACGGCGACGGAATCGACGACTTGCTCATAGACGGCAGGGGCAATGATGCTGGCGGAGATTTCGCAGGCGCGGCGTATGTTGTCTTTGGTGCGACATCGGGTCTTTCCGCGATAAATTTGGACAATGTCGCGGCGGGCACGGGTGGTTTTAAAATAACGGGCGAGGTCGCCGGTGATGCAGCGGGCTTTTCAGTCTCCACAGCGGGCGATGTGAATGGCGATGGAATTGATGACTTGATCATCGGCGCCAAAAGTAGCGCCGCAGGCGGGTCGAATTCCGGGGCGGCGTATGTTGTCTTTGGTACTTCATCAATTGTTACTGCGGTTAACTTGGATGATGTCGCTGCTGGGACAGGTGGCTACAGAATATCCGAAGTCCCGGGGGAGAATGCCGGCAATTCGGTCTCCACAGCAGGTGATGTAAACGGCGACGGTATCGATGATTTACTTGTTGGCGCCTACTTTAACGACGCTGCTGCGGGGAATGCTGGTGCGGCCTATGTGGTCTTTGGCACGGCGTCGAGTGTATCGGCTGTGGATTTGTCTGACGTTGCTTTAGGGACGGGTGGATTTAGGATCACAGGTGAAGTTGCGGGTGATCAAGCCGGTAAATCTGTTTCGTCCGCGGGTGACGTGAACGGCGACGGATTCGACGATTTGATTGTTAGCGCTAGAAACAACGATGAGGGTGGCGTGGATGCGGGGGCGTTTTATGTGATCTTCGGCGCTGATTTCTCGGGTGCGGTGACGCTTACGGGCACGGCGGAGTCGGACACGTTGATTGGGACGGTGGGGGTTGACGTTATTGTTGCCGGTCAAGGCGATGATGTGCTGATTGGCAACGGTGGCGCCGATGTGCTGCGCGGTGGCGCGGGTGACGATGTGCTCCAAATTTCCGACGCCACGTTTGCGCGGATCGACGGCGGGCATGGCGCGGATACAATCAGCATTCAGGGCAGCGGCGTTGCGCTTGATTTAACCGCGATCGGCGACACCAAGATCAGCAGTGTCGAGATCATTGACCTGACCGGAACCGGGAATAATTCGGTTACGCTTTCTGTAACGGAGGTGAATGCGGCGAGTGACACCGGCACGATGACCATTCTTGGTGACGCGGGTGATTCGATTTCGACGACTGATACTTGGGATTTCTTCGGCGCGCAAAATGTCGGTGGCCAGACGTTCCAGCGCTACGAAAGCCAAATTGGAGAGACGGCTTTGTTGGTCGATCTCGACATTGACGCCTCTGGATTGCTATCGCAGCAAATACAAAGTGAGGAGATAATTAATTTCGCTGGTGGCGGCTTCAAAATAACGGGTGAATTTTCGGCGGACCGTGCAGGTCGATCGGTCGCGTCAGCGGGCGATGTGAATGGCGACGGGTTCGACGACCTGATAATTGGCGCTGATCGCAATGATGCCAGTTATTCCGATGCAGGGGCAGCGTATGTGGTGTTTGGGACAGGGTCGTCAGCGTTATCCGTGAATTTGGACGATGTCGCCGTCGGCTCCGGCGGCTTCAAGATGGTTGGTGGGTATGCCTCTGACGAAGCGGGTGGGGCCGTCGCGTCGGCAGGTGATATAAATGGCGATGGCTTTGATGACCTTATCATTGGCGCGCGTGGGGTTGATGGAGATGGCGCCAATTACGGCTCCGCGTATGTTGTTTTTGGGGGTTCGTCGTTAACGGCATTGGTTGATTTGGATAATTTGGGAACGGGCGGCTTTCAAATTGTTGGTCAAAGTCCAGGAGACTTCGTGGGGATTTCCGTAAGTTCCGCTGGTGACGTGAATGGTGATGGAATAGATGACTTAATCGTTGGCGCCTATGGCAACGATGGCGGGGGGTCTCTTGAAGGTGCGGCGTATGTCATCTTCGGGTCGACGTCACCGCCAGCTGTAGTCGATTTGGATATTGTGGCGTTGGGCACCGGCGGTTTCCGAATTACCGGTGAGAATAATAGTGATGAAGTTGGTTTCTCCGTTGATTCGGCGGGAGATGTTAATGGTGATGGCTTCGATGATGTTATCGTCGGCTCAAAATACAATAGCGAAGGCGGTACGTCATCAGGCGCATCATATGTTGTTTTTGGGGGCGCGACGTCGCCAAGTTCCGTGAACCTGGACACCGTTGCGTTGGGCACAGGTGGTTTCAAGATTATTGGCGAAGCCGCAGGGGATTATTCTGGCGTCTCGGTAAGTTCTGCGGGTGATGTGAATGGCGATGGTGTTGCTGATCTGGTCGTGGGAGCCTTCAGAAATGATGGGGGCGGCGCTAACACGGGCGCAGCGTATGTTGTCTTTGGGTCTACGTCACCACCAGCATCCGTAAATTTGGACAATATCGCGGCGGGCGTCGGTGGCTTCAAAATTACGGGCGAAGTGACGCTGGATAATGCGGGAATTTCTGTCTCGGCGGCAGGTGATGTGAATGGCGACGGCATCGACGATCTCCTTGTAGGCGCATATCGCCACGACGCGGCGGGCTCTGCATCGGGTGCGACTTATGTCGTGTTTGGTTCGGGAACGCCGCCGACATCGGTAAACCTGGACAATGTCGCCTTAGGGACAGGCGGCTTCAAAATCACAGGAGAAGCCAGCTATGATTATTCCGGTCGCTCCGTTTCGTCAGCAGGCGACGTAAATGGCGATGGGTTCGATGACATTTTTATTGGCGCAGAGCGAAATGACGCCGGTGGCGGCGATGCGGGGGCTGGATATGTGCTGTTTGGCTTTGATGTTACAGGCG
>JAESSL010000249.1 GCA_016764135.1 Alphaproteobacteria bacterium | reverse complement strand
GTGAAAGAGTCGCCGCCCTGATCGTAGCAGGCCGGGCCCGGCGCCGCGCTGCGCTTTGCGGTCCAACCTTGAGCATGCCGCCGGCGTCGATATGGGCGATGCTGCCGCCGCCCGCGCCGATGGTGACGATGTCGGTCATGATGACGTTGAGCGGCAAGCCGTCGACGCTGAATTCAGCGGATCCTTTGACCGTCGTCTCCGGCATGCCGTTGGCGATCAGGCAAACGTCGCAACTGGTGCCGCCGACATCGACCGAGATGACGTTCAGCGCCGCTGAGGATTTGGCGATCTCGGCGGCGGCGGTCACGGCGGCCGCGGGGCCGGACACGAACATGTTGGCTGTCCGCTTGCGCGCGGCTTCCAGAGGCACGGCGCCGCCATTCGATTGCATGATGAGGGGCGTGCCCGTATATCCCAATTCGCGAACGCTTTCGCCAAAACGGGTCAGGTAGCGGTCGACGGCGGGACCGATATAGCCGTCAATCACCGTGGTGCTGGTGCGCTCATATTCGCGGTGTTCGGGCGAAACTTCGCAGGACAACGATACGCGAATGTCCGGGCGCCGTGCGGCGATGATGTCTGCGATACGACGCTCGTGAGCCGGGTTGGCGTAGGCGTGCAACAGGCAGATTGCGATGGATTCCAACGCTGAATCTGCAGTGATCGCATCAACCAACCGTTCCACGTCTTCGTCTGATAATGGCGTGATGACCTCGCCATCCGCGCCCATGCGCTCGGTGATTTCGAAGACCGCGTCGCGCGTGATCAGCGGCGTCGGTTTCTGGTAAAACATATCGTAGACCGACGTCTTGTCCTGTCGTTGGATGAACAGGACATCGCGGAACCCCGCCGTCGTGATCAACGCCATTCGCGCGCCGCGCCGCTGGATCAACGCGTTGGCGGCGATAGTGGAGCCGTGCAGCAATTCGGTGATGTCCTGGGCGGTTTGACCGGTCATCTCGAGCAATTCGGTCATGCCCGAAACCGCAGCGAGGCTGGGGTCCGCCGGAGTGGAAGGCACCTTGTGGATGGTCAGGCCGCCGGTCGCATCAACCATCACCAAATCTGTAAATGTCCCGCCGACCTCAATGCCTACGATCACTGTTTTCACCCTCCGTCACATATAAAAACCCGTTCGCGGCGCCAAGTCTGGTCGCTGCAAACGGGTTTTACAATGGTGTTCTTGGGGGTGTTCTCGGGCGATGGGCCGGATATTGGATCGCCAGATGGAGAGAAACAGTCTAGCTGGTCGAGGTTGTGACCTTGCGCAGGACATGGCTCCGGTTTGAGCAATAGGGGCGTACTTCACTACCCCAACGGCCCGCTTCGACGGCTTCAGCCCATTCAGGGCTTATGAGCACGGCGGGGCTGTCGATTTCATAAATTGCGGTGTGCTTGGGGTCGCCTTCAATGGCGATCGTTTGCAACTCTCCGGCCAGGCTGAGGGTCAGGGGCGCAGCGACGGCGCGGGTGACCGATATGACGCCGGGCACTTTCATCAAAAAGGGAACATGCTCTTCGTCATACACCTCATTGAACAGCGCCTCTTTCTCAGGCTCGACATCCATGCTGACGATAAATAAATATTTGGCGCTAATGGGCATTTTATTTCTCCTTCTATTCAAATTTGGCCCAGTGTCGCGATCCAGCAATTCAGGTCAAGTTGGAATTCAGGCGTGACGGGAACGACCTATGGCGCGGGACAGGAAAGAGAGAATGAGGATGCCGCCGATGATGGCGAACACCGCCCCCTGACTGAAGACCATGCCTATTAAACTTACCAGGAAGGAATCGCCGCCGAACATTTTTGATGTGGATTCTGTGCGAACGCCACCATATTCCCGGGAAACAATGATGCGGTTTTTGAAGTCGTTGTTGTTAATGTGCTGAGTAGCGCCGTCCAGAGAGATTGCATTTTTAATCGCCCGGTAATTCTGCTTCGCGCTGCTGTCGTTGCGATCGCCGAGAATACCTTTCCATTGGGATTTCATCGACTTTAAATAGCGCTCAACCTGCATCGGTAGAATGCGCAGGTTTTCGTTACGTAGCGCCTCGGATTGCGTGTTCCGGACTTGGGTAAAGAGGAGTTTCTGATGGCGTTTCGAGTTATCCGCGAGCGTCATTTCGCGGTTCATATCGGTCGTGTCCAGGCTTTCGGACAAAAACAGGGCGTTTGAGAAGCTGACCGAGGCGAGGCCGTCAAATTCAAGGGCGATCTGGTAGGTCTCGCCATCCGTTGAGACAAGGGCCATGCCGGTCTGGCTTTTGCTCGAAGGTTCCAGGTCCCAGGAAATCGACGCTGGCGCCGTACCGACCGTGCGGTCAATTATCGCGGCGTGAGCCGGGGCGGCGGCGCACCACAAAGCGGCGACGGTGGCGATGGCCTTTAATTCGAATGAACGCTTTAAATTCAACATTTCCAAACTCCCTTTTTCCCTCACCCCTAATAAAGCGCATTGCGAGGCTCAGAAATTCACCCAAACGGGTTATCTCAAGGGATTTGAATCGGAATTTGGGCTTAAATCGTTGTAAATACGCCGTTTTGGAAAATGTTCAGGGGATTTTATCGGATTCGTCTAAAGGGAACCGCCGATCGTCCCGAAAACGTTTTGCAGGCTGCCGCCGGCCAGGGCGATGGCGCCGACGATGACGACGGCGATTCCTGCGGCGATCAGGGCGTATTCAATAGCGGTGGCGCCGCTGACGTCGTGAATAAGTCGGTTGGTCGTCAGGTGCTCGTTCATGGCGGCGCCGTCCTGTTTTGTTATGCGCAAATGCAACCGGCGAAAATTCGCCATTCGGGCGCATAACTATACCCTGTATTTACAGTTTCAGGAACAGGCGGTGTGGGGATGGCGGCCCGATAGGTCGCATACGGGCCGCCGAACACAGTATGGTTAACCCCAATCGGCTACAGGCGATAAACCTGTGTCGCGGTGTCGTGGAAGAGTTTCGCTTTTTCTTCGGCGGAGAAATTCGCGGAAAAACGTTTGAATGAATTCCACAGCACATTGTAGCTACAGGTGATCTTGTCGACCGGGAAATTCGATTCGAACAAACAACGGTCCGGACCGAATTGCTCCAGCGTAAATTCATAAAACGGGCGCGTCGCTTCGCAAAGCTCTTCGCTGGAGGGTGGGCGTTCTTTTTCGTGCCACCCGAATCCGTTGACGTCCATGTTCACGCCGCCGAGCTTGGCGACGACATTCGGGCATGCCGCCAGATCCTTGATGGAGGCCTGCCATTCAGCGAAGACAGCGTCTTTCTGGCTTGCATAGGGGCCAACGCCGATGGGGCCGCCAAAATGGTTGAGGATGATCGTTGTGTCCGGGAAGGCGCGCGCCAGATCCGTCAATTCCGGAATTTGCGGGTGATAGCACCAGCCTTCGAAACTTAAGCCGCGCGGCGCTAATTGCGCGAAACCTTGTCTGAAGGTCTCGTCCATCAGCAAATGTTGTTTGGGCACGGTGCGGGCCTTGGCGACGGCGTCGCTGCCGTCCCAGGTCACCCCATGGCGAATGCCCTTGAAGC
>JAESSL010000248.1 GCA_016764135.1 Alphaproteobacteria bacterium | reverse complement strand
TGGAACGTTGTTGGGCGCCGGGATGGGGGCCTTGGTGGGATCCCAGATTGGCTCTGGCCGCGGAACGCTGGTCGCGGTGGCGATTGGCGCCCTTGGCGGGGCGATGATGGGCGGTTCTATTGGCCAGTCGCTGGATCGCGCGGACAGGATGGCAATGGAGCGCGCGCAGAGCGCCGCCGCAGATGCGCCAATCGGGCGAGCGGTAGCGTGGCGAAACCCGGATAGTGGCGCCTCAGGCGAAATTACGCCGGTGCGGGAGGGATGGCGTAAAGATTCAGGTGCTTATTGTCGGGAATATCAACAATCCGTCACAATCGGCGGCGAAACCGAGAGCGCCTATGGCGTCGCTTGTCGTCAGCCCGATGGAAGCTGGAAAATTAGCTAACACCGCAACGTTTGCGGATTCCCCCGATGCATTCTCCCCGCGACATTCCACCGTTCAGACAAACGAACCGGGCCGTGCATGGGGCGCGACCCGGTCCTGGAGCAGAGGGGGAAGGAGGCGCAGTGTGCGCTACGCTCTCGTCCTCAACAAACACATCTTATGTCTGAAAAGCCTTACGCGAATTGATCTAAATCAATTGAGCGCATAAATTACCGCTGTACCAATCCTGTTGGCGGAACCGCCAAGCAATACTTATTCGCGGATTTGATTTATGGCGGCGCCCTCTTTGCTTTTGATTACGGATCGGCTCAATTCGGCATTGCCTCTGGACAAGACGATCCTGGAGGCGCTGGAAGCCGGGTGTCGCTGGATTATGGTGCGGGAAAAGGATTTGGCGACGGCGGAAATTCGGCCGCTACTGGATTCAATTTCAGAACTTGCGGCGGATTTTGGCGCAACCGTAACCGTAAATAATGACTTTACGGCTGCATCCCTGTGTAAACTACCGGGCGTGCACTTGCCGCAAGGACTCCCGGTCGCGACGATTCGTCGAGTCATGGGGGCGCAAAACCTGATTGGCGTGTCCGCTCATTCCGTTGTGGAGGCGCAGACAGCAATCGCCGATGGCGCCAACTACGTTACAATGAGTCCAATTTTTCCGACTGAGAGTAAACCCGGTTATGGTCCCGCCCTGGAGCTCGAAGGGCTGAAGGCCGTGACGCAATCGGTTTCTGCGCCGGTGCTGGCGTTGGGTGGAATTACGCCGGAAAATGCCGCTGATTGCATCCGTGCGGGCGCTGCGGGCGTTGCGGTGATGGGGGGCGTCATGCGCTCCCGTACGCCGGGTGCGGTAATTCGGGATCTCATCGCCGCCTTATCGAGCGCCGCCTAGGACGTTCGATAAGGCGGGAGTAGAGAAACCTGATCAGTAAATCTGATTCAGAATGTCGATATGCGGGAAGGCGCTCAACGCATGAGGGTCATTCATGGCTTCAACCTTTTCCAGACAATGCGGGCCCAACTCGTCCAGGCTGGTGACGCCCAGCAGACCCATGCAGATATGGGCTTCTTCCGAGAGAAGTTCGAGCGTCCGCACCAGACCTGCTTGGCCATCGGCGGCAAGCCCGTAACCCTGCATGCGGCCAATGCCGACCGCATCTGCGCCCAGCGCAATGGCCTTGATGATGTCTGCGCCGCGATTGATGGCGCCGTCGACGATGACTGTCGCCTTGCCGTCGACTTCCTTCACGACTTCGGGCAGAACGCCAATGCTGCCGCGTCCGGCGTCGAGTTGTCGTCCGCCGTGGTTGGAGACGTAAACCCCGTCGACGCCATGCTCGACAGCGATGCCAGCATCTTCCGCCGTGCCGATTCCCTTTAGAATCAGGGGAATATCATGGGTGTCTTTAAACCGTTTGACGTTATCCCAGGTGTAGAGCGCCTGATATTCCATGCCGGTCGCGCTGGTGCGCCAGGATTTGTGAAACCGGTTGGCGTTGTCGCGCTCCCGGCGGCTGTACCAGGCTGTATCGACGGTAATGCAGAAAGCGAAATAACCGTTATCGATGGCGCGTTTGACGTAGTCGTCTTCAAAGCTCGCATCGCCACGAACGTAGAGCTGAAAAATGCGCGCGTTATCCGCGGCTTCGGCGACTTCTTCCAGGCCCGGATCGCAACGGGAGCTGAGCATATGCGCGACGCCAAATTCTTCCGACGCCTTTGCCGATGAGGCGCCGCCCCCTTCATGAAATGATTCCAGAGAACCGATGGGCGCCAGCAAAAGCGGGAGAGTCAGCTTTTGGCCCATAAGCGTCGATGAGGTGTCCACGTCCAGTACGTTGCGGCAGACCCGAGGTTTAAAGGCCCAGGTGTCCAGGGCATGCCGGTTACGGCGCAACGTCGTTTCGGTTTCCGTGCCGCCGACAAGGTAATCCCAGCGGTCTTGCGGCAACCGAACGCGCGCGCGTTTTATGATCTCATGCAACGTTTGAAATTCGTCCGAGGCGCCAGACACCATCAGTACTCCGATTTGTTGAGGGGGGAACGTAGATTTCGCGCCGGAAAGAATATCCAGCGCGTCGACAAATATCCTACGGCGTGCGTCTGGTTTGCTCAAGCCCGGTTCGGCGCACAGAAATAGCCATGGTGTTCTGGAGAGCGAACCGGTAGAGAAATTCGTTATGGCGATTTGCGCGATTTGTCGAGCTGAAACCAGCGAAGTTTTTGTTCAAAAGGACAGCTACGCCTATGTGCGCTGCCCGGAATGTCGGTTTGTTTTTCTCGACCCGATGCCTGATCCCGAAGCGCTGAGTCGAATCTACAACGAAGACGAAGGCGCGATTAACGCTACGGAATATCCCAAAGCGCGATCCCGCATGCGCCGGGCGATGTTGAAATCTCTGGGGTTGTGGCGTTACTACGTTGGCCGCGATGCGCTGGATATCGGCTGCGGCGGCGGGTTTGTGGCGGGCGCCATGCAAAAGCTGGGGGCGCGCGCCTCCGGGATTGATATCAGCCGCGATTCGATCGTCTATGCGACGGCGCAGTTTCCAAAGGCCGCGTTCTTCAATGAAACTTTCGATGCATTTTTGGCGCGAGGCTGGCAATTCGGGTTTCTGTATTCGTCGGAGGTCATTGATCATATCGGCGAAGTTCAGGACTATATGCGGTTTTTGGCCGGGGTCGCGGCGCCCGGCGCCTATCTCTACATGACCACGCCAGACATGGAACATCCCACCGTGCCC
>JAESSL010000247.1 GCA_016764135.1 Alphaproteobacteria bacterium | reverse complement strand
TTGGCGCGGCCGCCGCCCAGGGCGCGCCGCTCTGGACGCATCGATAGGCGCCCGATAATTTCGCCCAACCCCCATTGGCCACATGATCCAGCAACGCCCGCACGGCGTCCTGATCCAACCCGGCGTTAGCGTCAATTTTCCCGATATGATCAATAACAACCGGAACAGGCAGGTCTTTGATGCGTAAAACCAGATCTGGCAAAATATCCGGCGTCGTAAATATCTGCACATGCCAGTTCCATTTGGCGACGCGCGCCGCCAAATTTTCAAGCACGCGAGGGTCGGAAACGCCGCGATTGACGATATTGAGGCGCGCGCCACGAAAGCCAACAGCGTTCATTTCGTCAATTTCAGCGTCACTCACGCGATCGTCGATTACCGCGACGCCTCGGCCATCGGCGCCAAACTGCCGAACCGCATTGATTGAACAGGCATTGTGAACGCCGTACACGCTGGGCTGAACAACAACGGTGCGCTCAAATCCAATCGCGCGCCGCATCGCCAGGTAATCCGCCATCAGCGCGTCCGGCGGCGTATAGTCCCGATCGCCCGCATAGGGAAACTGGCCCGCCGGCCCGAAGATATGCATATGCGCATCGCATGATTTCGGCGGCGCGGTTCGACGAGGCGCTCGCGTAACTTTTTCGGGGCCGGGGATATCGGGGGTCATCGTAAGTTCCTCTCCATTTGATCACCGTCAGGATAAGCCATCCGCCGAAATGCGCCAGAACGAACAGGATGCGCCCAAAGGATGGGCAATCCCACAAAACCGAGCGAAACCGAGCGGGACCGAATTGGGGGGCCTTTCGTCCGGCGTCGCGATGCATTATATGAATGCAATGATCAAAAATTCTCCCTCCTGGTTAAAGCCAGCTATAGATTATGGCCCCCTCCTGGTCTTTTTTGTCGCCTATTCCTTTAGTGGATTATGGGTCGCTACCGGCGCCCTGATGGCGACGACAGTTGTCGCAATTGCAGTCTCCTATTGGGCCGAGCGGCGAGTACCAATGGTTTTGGTCGCCACGGCGGTTGTTGTCCTGGTGTTTGGCGGGCTGACGTTTTATTTCGACGATGACCGATTCATCAAAATGAAACCGACAATCATACAGGCGCTCTTCGCCGTCGTTCTCCTGGGCGGGTTGGCGGTTGGAAAGCCGTTACTGAAACCGGTAATGAGCGCCGCATGGGAACTGACGGATCGCGGATGGACGCTCCTGTCGTTGCGCTTTGGGCTATTTTTCGCCGTTATGGCGGTCTTGAATGAAATTGTCTGGCGCACCCAGAGCACTGACTTCTGGGTCAACTACAAAGTTTTTGGCGCCATCGTGCTGACGTTGATTTTCACCATGGCGCAGATGCCGCTGATTACGCGACATCAGGTTATTCCCGTTGATGACGACGGCGACGGCGACTAAATTTAAAACTAACGTTTATGATTTTAGCGGCGGGCGGAAACGCCCTAAACCGTAATATCCACGAGAGACCCACGAAAACTGGTTGCGGTCGAGGGCGGCGGCGTGTCTGTAGCGCCCACGCTTTGCGTTGTGGCGACGGCGGTTTGGTCATTCTGCGACGACTCGCCTGCACTGGCGGATTGCCCTTGTAAATCAGCCCGTCCCGTCTGCTGTGAATTCTGGTTGGTGTTAACGGTGGTGGAAACCGCCGATGACGCCAAATTTGAGATATCACTGATAGCCATCACTAATCCCTAAACTCGAAGCCTTTAATTTCTATCAGGGCTGACGCACCTTGGCTTCGATTCCGCGCAGTTTAGCCTACCCGCCAATTTTTAACAATTCAGGCTTGCGGGCGACGCGCCAGAACTCGTTTTTGGTTAGCGCCGAGTTTGGTTAGCCCCAGTTTTAGTCAGCGCCAGCTTTGGTCAGCGGCGGGGCGGCGTATCCTTTCGCACCCACCAGATTATATTCGCGGCGGCGTCGGCAATCAGCAAACCACGATCACCCCAGATCGCAACGCCCGCGGGGCGCCCGATCACGGTGGCGCGACGATGGCCCCAAAAGGAATCTTCCAGACCCACTTGAAACCCGGTCACGAAATTTTCATACCAGCCTTGCGGCTTCCCGTTCCTGAACGCGACGCGCACTATTTTATAACCTGTTGGCCTGGCGGCGTTCCACGACCCTTTCAACGCGACAAACGCATCGCCGCGCCATTCTTCGGGGAATGCGCGTCCGGTGACAAACGCCAAACCAATCGGCGCGGAATGAGATTGAAACAACACATCGGGAACAATCGACGCCTTCACAAGGTCCGGCCTTCTCTCCGCGTATTCAGGCATTGGATTGGACCCAATATAGGCGTAGGGCCAGCCATAAAACCCACCGTCGCGAACAGCGGTAAAATAATCGGGAACCAACCCGTCCCCCAGACCATCTCGCTCATTGACGACAGTATAAAGGGAGCCCGTATCCGGGTGAAACGCAATTCCGACCGGGTTTCTCAAACCGTGCGCGAAAATTCGCCCACCGGATCCATCAGCCCTGAACTGCTTGATCGTCGCGCGAGGGGCGTCTTCTTCGCCAATATTATCCCGGCTGCCAATCGACACATAAAAATGCTTCCCGTCCGGCGCAAAGGCGAGCGTACGAGTCCAATGCCCCCCACCGCCGCCGAGAGAACCCAAAGGCGTAACCGCTTCCTTTTTCGCCGCAGCTTTACCCTCTGGACGCCACTTCACCCGCCAGACACGCGAAAGGTCCGCAATATATAAATAGCCGTCGTGCAGCGCGAGCCCATGGGGTCTGTCAAATCCGTCGGCGATAGTCTGTATATCGTCAGCTGCGCCATCGCCATCCCGATCCAAGAGGCGCGTCACGACGCCAGCGCGTGACTGCGCCAAAATCACGGCGCCGCCCGGCGCGGTGATGATCCACCGGGCATGCGACAGCCCCTTTGCGAAAATCTCGACCCGGTACCCGAAAGGCGCTACGGGGCGCCGCCCCGCCTCGCGAGCCACCAGTTTTGGCCCATTCGAAACGCTTTGCGTCGCGAACGGCGCGGGTAGATCGCCGGGGCGCACATGAAAGCGTTCCCCTGGCTGGCCTTTAAGCCGCTCATTCGCATTGACCGCAAATGGCGACGATAAAAGCAACAAAGTCAGGATATTGAGCCGCCAAAAGCCGCGCATCCCTATATATTTAAAACGATATTTCATAGAGTTAAGACTGACTTTAAAAAACTTCAGAGAGCTGATAATATCTAATTTTACGTGTCTACGGACCTAAATTCGCGTAAACACGATCGTGCTCATGGGGCGAATTGTATACGAAGTGTAAACCTTTCCAGAGTAAATATATCCGCATGTCGATGAGTTGGCGCAAAAGACCGAAGTTGGAAAATCTGGGTGCGTTGTTGGACTTGGCGCGAGACAAGTCTAACACCAGTCGTGAAATCCTCATGGCGACGATTACGGACCTGTTCGACAACACAGGTCAGATCCTGAGTGAAAGCGAGCGAATTCTGTCGGAGGACATTCTCCGGCGGTTGATCGAAGAAGTCGAAATTTCGATCCGGCAAGCATTGTCCGAGCGCCTTTCCGCACTGCCCAATGCGCCTAAACCAATATTAATGAAACTGGCGGACGATGACATTAGCGTCGCCCTTCCGATTTTGAAACAATCCACCGTCCTGCAGGACTCGGATTTGATCGAGATTGTTCGGCAAAAATCAATGGGGCACCGGCTTGCGATCGCGATGCGTAAATCCGTCAGTGAAAACCTGTCCGATTCACTCATTGACTGCAAAGAAGACCAGGTCGTCGTAACGCTCTTGCGCAATGACGGCGCCAAATTTCACCCCGTAACCATGTCCAGTCTTGTCAGTGAGGCCCGGGAAAAGGAAGAATACCAGGAACCCCTGTTGCGCCGCAGAGACCTCGACCCGGTCCTGGCCCGGCGTATGTTCTGGTGGGTTTCCGCTGCATTGCGCACGCATATACTCGACAATTTCAAGGTGGACGCCGCAACGCTCGACGACGCGATGGAAGGCGCCGTTCACGACATTGTCGGCGATGACCAGCCGCAGACTTTCGACGCAAAAGAGGCTGAAGTGGCTGATCCGGACTCGAATGTCGAATCGCTGGAAGAGCTCCTCGCCAACAGCGATGTCGCCGGAGACCGACTGGTCGCACAGCTGAGACAAGGCGAAGTCGCAGCCTTTCAATCGGCTTTGGGACGAAAAGCTGGACTGCGCCCGACCCTGTTGAATCGATTAATCTATGAACAAGGCGGCGAAGGTCTCGCCATAATTTGCCGTGCGCAGGACATGTCGCCAAAAATATTCTCCGCCATCTACCGCATGACGCGCGAGGCCACGGAAGAGGGCTCCAAGCTGGCCCGAGGTGAACTCGTGCGTATTACGGCGCTCTATCTCGACATACAGCCCGATTTAGCGCGCGACGTCCTGCGCAACTGGCGACGCGACCCCAACTATCTTTGGGCGATAAAGCAAGTTACCGGCGGCGCCTGACGATCAACAACAACAAGGCGCGTTTCAAGATGCGTAAACTTATAGTTCGGGACAATTAAAGCGATTACATTATAAATGTTCACGATAAGTGTTCTAAAAATGGACTTTGGGCGCAGATAGCAGC
>JAESSL010000246.1 GCA_016764135.1 Alphaproteobacteria bacterium | reverse complement strand
CGCCATGCCAAGTGATAGGATTCCCATGAAGGTGGCGGCGATGAAAAATCGTAGTCTGTGCATAGCAAAATATTCCTTGTGTCTATCTATAATTGATACTTATGAGCTTTATAGCCGACTAAGGTGTGTGCCCATTGCCGGAACTCAACAACCTTACGCAATTCCAATGCCGGGAATTAAAAATATATTTTTCAATGACTTACTTTAATGCGCGGGGTCGTGCGTTGAAGGAATCGTAAAGAAGTCCGCCAATTGTAAGGTGTGTGAGATCTCTCGTATTGGTATAATATGTATTAATATCAATTATTTAAATTAAATATTTACGCCGATTTCGTGTATTTTTGGAACTGTAAACATTTCCGACGGTTTCCGACCGACAATTCCCTGAACTTGGGATATTATATTAAATTCAGTATGTTGTGGTCAGTTGTCCAAATCTCGATATTCATGAATTCAATCGACGGTTTTACCGAAAATGCAGGGTGTTGGTGCGATAAATGGCGCCAGACCTTGAACTGGTTTTGAAAAAGATTATATTCCTATATTCGGGTGGTGCGATTTTTCGGCTGGGGTCCGGAAATGTTAACGCATGTGTATCCATGCTAATGATTTTAGGGGCGGTGCGGATTATCATGCCGCTACATTCGCTCCCCTGATGGGAGTTACGGGCCCATTTCGGACATGAAGTCTTCGAATTTTCCGCTGGGGTGTCGGGGGATATCGTCGACGGGGATTAGGTTGAGGGTGAAGGGTTGGCCAAGCGCGGTAATGATGAGATTCCGCATTCGACTCGCCTCCTCTTCGCTCAACGGGCGTGTGAGGACGAGCTTCATATCAATATCGGTATAGCTTTTCTGGATCATCTGATACTGGCGTAATGGTGCAATCTCGTGAAGGTGCAGGGCGGCGATATCGGGGTCGACCTGTTCGCCATTCGCCAGATACAGCATGTTCCGCACGCGTCCAAAAATGCGTTTCAGCACCGGCAGGCCACGCCCGCAGGAACAAGCTGATCCCATGATGGCCAGATCGCCAATTTCGTATCGCACGAAAGGCATGGCGAAATTATGCAGATCCGTCACGAGCAGCCGTCCGGTTTTTCCGGGCGCGCAGGGGGCGCCGTTTTCGTCCACGACCTCGACCAGCACGTTTTCTGACTGGACGTGATAATGGCCGGGTTCTTCCGGGCATTGCAGGGCGATCATGGAGACTTCGGCGGCGCTGTACATATCTTCGACCAGCACGCCGAAGGTGTCTTCGATGATGGCGCGTTTGCCGGGCGATAGCGCCTCGCTGAAGGTAAGCAGGGCTTTGAGCCAGGGCATCTTAATGCCGGTCTCGCGACAGCGCAGCGCCAGCGCGTGGAAGTTATGCGGATAGGACAGGATGTAGGCGGGGCGCTCCTTCATGATCCAGTGCAGTTGTTCGCCGACGGTGCAACGCGTTGAATTCAACACGACCGAGGGGCCGGTCTTGTAGACCGAGGTCCAGGACGACAAATATTTGCCGTTTGGCGCCAGGGCGTAATCCGGCGCGTAGCCGCGGATCGTGCCGAATTTAGCGTCCAGATCGTGACGATGCCAAAGGTGATTGCGAAGGTTCAGCGCGCGATGGAAGGTCTGGTTGACGTCTGTCTTGCGCGCGTTGATGGGGCGTCCGGTGGAGCCCGATGAAGATGTGCTCAGGAGGCGGCCATGATTTTTGGGTATTGCGGTGCTCAGCAGAGCGTCGCCGGCGTCCTGGATATCCGTTCGGGTCAGGATGGGAATGCGTCGAAACGCGTCGAGGTCCAGCGTGCGGGGATCGCCATCCAGTCGATCTTTGAAATACGGGCAGGTGTGCTGAAAATGGGAAAGAAGGGAGCCAAGCTGGCGGAGCTGGTGGTCCAGGATTTTATCCTCGGACCACCATTCCGATTCTTCAAACTGCACCAGCAAGGCCAGGGTCGCGGCGTCCGCCGCGCTGGGTATTGCTGGCCAGTCGACGCTGGTTTTTTGTCCCTTTAACATTACGCCGTCTATTCGCGGGAAATCGCGGCGGCCCGTCAAGCGCTTTTCCGCCAGCGCGCCTTTTCTGGCAGGGGCGCGTTTCTAACGGGGCCGAGTTTCACGCTGGCGATCAGTGAATGGAAATCAGCGTCGCGTGTCTGATATTGAAAGGTTACTTAATCGTCATGAGGTAGGCGATAACGTTGTCGCGGTCTTTTTTCTTCTTCAGACCGGCGAACCCCATCTTGGTGCCCTTCATAAATTTTCTGGGCTTGATCAGGAACGCGTCCAATGTGGCTTCGTCCCAGGTGACGCCAGACTTCTTCATCGCCTTGGAATATCTGAAGCCTTTCATTTTCGCTGCTTTGCTACCGAAAATGCCGTGCAGGGTCGGGCCGACTTTTTTCTTGCCAGCTTTGAGGGAATGACAGGCTTTGCATTTTTTGAATACTTTTGCGCCTTTGTCGGCATTGGCGGCCGAGGCCACGCCGCCACCGAGCGCTATCATTAGACTAACGCCTATAATCGCCAAAAACTTCATAAAGAAAAACTCCTTGTTCGCTTTGTATCGATGCCGCGCCCCGGGAGAGTATAACCTCCCGGGTCGGATGAGGGGATCACTAAATCGCTATGGGTGGCTACGCAAGGGAAACCAAAGGTCCGCGACGTATTGTCATAGGCGCCTGATTCGTTTGTTGACCTTGGTTGCCCGCAGACGGTGCGGCGTCGCGACGGAGCGTCAGACCACTTTCCCGGGGTTCATGACGCCGTCCGGGTCCAGTGCGGCTTTTACGCGAGCGAACAGGTCTTTCTCCACCTCGGATTTATATCGCGTCAACTCATCGCGTTTTAACCGGCCCACGCCATGCTCGGCGCTGAAACTGCCGTCCAGACCATCCGCGATGTCGTGAATGATGGTTTCAATTTCGTGCGTGCGGGCCAGAAAGTCCTCCCGCGCGGCGCCGACAGGCTGCACCAGATTGAAGTGGATGTTGCCATCGCCAATATGGCCGAAGGGCGCAATGCGCACCCCATCGATGGTCTCCGTGGTTCGGCGCGTGGCGATGTCGAGAAATTCAGGCACGCTGGAAACCGGGACTGAAACGTCATGGCGAATAACGCCGCCTTCGTGGTTCATGGCTTCGGGGATGGATTCCCGAATTTTCCACAGCTGCGTCGCTTGTTGTCCGCTGGACGCAACGACGGCGTCGATGACTTCGCCGGCCTCAAAGGCCTCGCCGAGCACTGATTCCGCAAGCGCTGCAACTCGTCCGTCGCTCAGGCCGGACGAAAGCTCGACCAGCGCGTAATGGGTATGGGCGGCTTCAAAGGGGTCTGTCAGGCCGGGGATGTTCTTCACCGCCAACTCCAGGCACAAACGATGGAGGTATTCAAATGTAGTGACGCCGTCGCCGCTGGCTGCACGCAGCCGCGCCAGTAAGGTAACGGCGGCCTCGGGATTGTTGAGCGCGACGAACATGGTCGTTCGTTCGCGCGGCATCGGATACAGTTTCAGGACGGCGGCGGTGATGATGCCCAGCGTGCCCTCGGCGCCCATGAAGATTTGTTTGAGGTCGTAGCCGGTGTTGTTTTTGCGCAAGCGCCGTAATCCATCCCAGATCTGGCCATCCGGCAGCACGACCTCGACGCCCAGCACGAGGTCGCGGGTGTTGCCGTAGCGCAGCACGGCGGTGCCGCCTGCGTTGGTCGATAAGTTGCCGCCAATCTGGCAGGTGCCTTCAGCGGCTAGGCTCAAGGGAAACAAGCGATCCGCATCGGCGGCGGTCTGCTGGATATCCGCCAGAATGCAACCGGCCTCGACCGTGATCGTATAGTTCAGGGGGTCGATATCGCGAGTCCGGTTCAGGCGCGACAGGCACAAAAGAACGCCGTCTTCGTGTTCGCCGTCGATTCCGGGCGTTGCGCCGCCGCAATAACCGGTGTTGCCGCCTTGCGGGGTGATCGTGACGCCGGATTCGGCGCAGAGCTTTACGATGGCGGCGACCTGCTCGGTGCTGTCCGGGCGCAGCAAGATGCGCGCCGCGCCTTGATACAGGTCCCGGACATCGACCAGATAGGGCGCCATGTCGTCGGGCGTATCCATCCAGCCCTTGGGCCCAACAATTTCTTTGAGACTGTCGATAGTTTGGTCGTTCATTATGATATTCCGGTTGGCCGCGAGGATCGTCAGTGCTGGACGTTTATAGCGGTGGGCATTTTGAAGGGATGGACGGATTCAAACGCGCGCGCGGCGCGCAGCACAAGTGCGTCGTCGAAGTTGCGCCCCACGATTTGTAATCCTGCCGGGAGGCCACTGCTTGTAAAACCACATGGCGTCGAACAGGCGGGTTGTTGCGTCAGATTGAAAGGGTAGGTGAAGGGCGTCCAGGTGGTCCAGCGTTTTTCCGGCCATCCGACCGGTGTT
>JAESSL010000245.1 GCA_016764135.1 Alphaproteobacteria bacterium | reverse complement strand
GCCCGCTTTCGCGTCGCCAGCGCGGCTGCGGAATAGATTCGCCGCGGGCTATGCACCCCGACCAAACCATCGAGCATCGCCTTCATGCCATCGGACAGGGTTTCATAAGCCAGATGAAGGTTGGCGAACATGGTGTCGCCGCCATAAGGCGGCGTTTCCAGCGCATACAGCAAGGAACCAAGCGGTGGTTCTTTCTTGAAACTGAAATCAGAATGCCAGCCAGCGCCAAAATTTATGGTGTCCTCGGGCTCTTTAACGATTTCGATTATCTCTGGATGACCCGCCACAGCCTTCACGAAGGGCGCAATATCCAGCGCGCCAAACCGCTTGGCGAAGGCGAGATGCTGCTCCGACGACAGGGTTTGATCGTGAAACATGAGCACGTGATGGGTCAGAAACGCTTGCCTGATCGCAGCGAAGGTTTCCGCGCTCACATAGGCGAGATCAACGCCCTCGACTTCCGCCCCCAACGCGCCCGCAATTGGGGTCACCGTAATCGTCTGCTCGCTCATATTCATCTCCATAGATCGTTGCGCCGCGCAACGCCTTAGACGGGTCGACCGCCCGCAATTGGCAAGCGGTACATTTCCCGCCGGTATCCGTGATAATCGTTTATCGCCATATGTTGCGCCGCGCAATTATCCCATATCGCAAAAACACCGGTCTCCCACCGGTATCGCCCCGTAAATTCAGGGCGTTGCTGGCAGGTATACAAATATTCAAGCAATGGCGCGCTCTCCGCCTCTGTCCAGCCTTCGATATGCGATGTATGCAGCGCATCTACATAAAGCGCCTTTCGCCCCGTCACTGGATGGGTGCGAACAAGGGGGTGGGTCGCCTCGAGGTTCATTTTATCCTGATTGACGAGCTTGACGCTTTGGTAGGAATTGCCAGCCGCGCGGCCGCCACCCTTGCGAACCGCCGCGCTATGCACCGCGCGCAATCCGGCGAGGCTTTTTTTCAGTCCGTCGGACAGAGAGTCATACGCCAGTTCCATATTCGCAAACATCGTGTCGCCGCCACGTGGCGGGGTCTCAACCGAATACAACACCGTCGCCATCGGCGGACAGTCCGTATAGGTGGTGTCACTGTGCCACCCTTCGCCGAAATTTTTCGTCTCCTCCGGTTCTTTCACAATGGAGAAAACGCGCGGCTCCTCTGGAAACCCTTCCGCAAAAGGGTATTCGCCAATTTCGCCAAAGTTTTCCGAGACCATCGCCAGCGATTTTGGATCGAGCGCTTGCCCCGGGAAAAACAGGGCCTTGCGATCTCGAAACAATGCGTGAATTTCTGCCCAGACTTCGGAATTCGCCTGCGTGAGATCAACCCCGCAGACTTCAGCGCCAATTGCGCCGCATAATGGTTTCGGCTCAATTTGTCGATATTCCATAAATACTTTCACCGCCAAAACATACTACAGGATTTCACTAAATCATCCGTATTTCACTCAACGACTATCTGGCGCCGACGCAGTCTTTACAAGGCGCAGCGGATCGTTACGAATGGGACAAATTGCCCCTATCGACCCGGACGCCTTAATGTCCGGCGCAAGCCCAGACGTTCTGGCGCAAGGAAAGAGAAATCATGGCGACTTACCTGAAAGAAGCGATCGACAAGGCGGAGCGCGACGACGCGGACGAAAAAGTTCGCACGATGGTCGAGGAAATTTTGGCCGACATCGAAGCGCGCGGCGACATCGCGGTTCGGGAATTGTCGGAAAAATTCGACAATTGGAGCCCCGAGGATTTTCGGTTGTCTGAACGTGAGATTGAATCGGCTTGAGCAAGGTCGCCAAGCGTGATCTCGACGACATTCGCTTCGCGCAGGAGCAGGTCCGCAACTTTGCGACAATCCAGAAAGACAGCCTGCACGATGTGGAAGTGGAAACCATGCCCGGCGTCGTCTTGGGACACAAAAATATCCCCGTCAATTCCGTTGGCTGTTATGTGCCCGGCGGCAAGTACCCGATGATCGCATCGGCGCATATGAGCGTCGTCACCGCCAAGGTCGCGGGCGTCAAACGCATTGTCGCCACCGCCCCGCCCCAGAATGGCGCGCCCCATCCCGCCATCGTCGCCGCCATGCATTTTGGCGGCGCGGACGAAATTCTGGTTCTGGGCGGCATTCAGGCGGTCGCCTCCATGGCGCTGGGCACGCAAAGCGTGGCGCCCGTCGACATGTTGGTCGGGCCGGGCAATATGTACGTCGCCGAAGCGAAACGGCAGCTCTACGGGCGGGTCGGCATTGACCTGTTCGCCGGACCGACGGAGACGCTGATTATCGCCGACGATACGGTTGATGCGGAACTCTGCGCCATCGACCTTTTGGGACAGGCGGAACATGGCCCAACATCACCATCCATCCTATTGACCACATCGGAAACCCTAGCTCGGGCGACAATCGCCGAGGTTGAACGGCAATTGACCGTATTACCGACCGCAGAAATCGCCCGCGAATCCTGGGACAATTACGGCGCGGTGATTTTATGCGCCGACGAGGCGGAAATGCTTGCCGAGGCCGATAAACTGGCCTTCGAGCATGTGCAGGTGATGACCCGCGACCCAGAGTATTTTTTGGAAAACATGACCAATTATGGCGCCATGTTCCTTGGCCCACGCACGAATGTATCCTATGGCGACAAGGTGATCGGCACCAACCACACCCTGCCGACCAAACGCGCGGGACGCTACACTGGCGGTTTATGGGTCGGCAAATTTATCAAAACCCATACCTATCAGCGTATATTGACCGATGAGGCCTCGGCGCTTGTCGGCGAATACTGCTCGCGGCTTTGCATGCTGGAGGGCTTCGCAGGCCACGCAGAGCAAGCCAACGCTCGCGTCCGGCGCTACGGAAAACGAAATGTCGAGCCTTATACTGCAGTCGAACCACAAGGATGACGCCTATCATGACTGACACAACAGCGGGCCATGTGGCCATTATCGGCGGCGGTCTGGTCGGCTCCGGCTGGTCCATCGTCTTTGCGCGCGCCGGCGAAGCCGTAAAAATCTATGATTCCAACCCCGCCATACGCGACAGCGTGCTGGACACAATTCGCGGACAATTGAGCGATTTGAAAGAATGCGGTTTGATTGACGACGCCGACGCCATTATGGGCGCAATTTCCGTGCACGACACGATGGCGGACGCGATGACGGGCGCAGCCTATGTTCAGGAGTCGGTTCTGGAGCGCACGGATGTCAAAACGGAAGTCAGTGCGGAAATTTCCGCCTGCCTTGGCGCCGGCACAATCGTCGGCAGCTCCACATCGGGCATTCCCGGCTCCGCTTTTACGGAAAACCTGCCGAACCGGGATCAGTTTCTGGTGGCGCATCCGGTCAACCCACCCTATCTCGCGCCTATCGTGGAGATTGTGCCAACGCCCTGGACCAAAAAGGACACGGTTGATACCGCCATCGCCTTGATGCGCAAGGTTGGGCAATCGCCGGTACTGGTGCGTCGCGAAATAGAAGGATTCTTGCTGAATCGCTTAAGCTCACCGTCACCGGCGATACGGAAACAACGCTTTCCATCGAAGGCGAGTTCAACGTGACGGGCCCGCTGGAAACTTTC
>JAESSL010000244.1 GCA_016764135.1 Alphaproteobacteria bacterium | reverse complement strand
TATCCAGCAGAAACATCACCGAAACGCCATTAACCTGCGCCTCCAGTTGAAAATGCCCGCCCGGCCCGGCGCGAAACCGAATTTCACCCCCGGCGGATTCCTGTCCCATGCCGGGGACCAACTCGCCAATCAAGCGATCGCGAACCGCACCTAGTTCATATCGGTAGGCGTAAAAAGTCCCGATAACCAGCGCCAGAGCCAGCCAAATTCCGGCCTGACTCACTAATCTGGGCAGGCTTTCGCGGCGGCGGGACAACCCAAAACTCACCATCGACAGGATGACAAACATATATCCGAGCGACGCCCAGTCGCCGCCGCCGTCCAAAGCCTGCGGAAATCGCCAATTCAACAAAAACGCGGCCAGCGCCACCGCTCCCAGAAAAATAGCGACGTAGAACCCCCGACGGCGCGGCCTTTGGCTTTCCGGTTCATCATTCCATGGATTTGGCGTGTCGTTCATGGCGCCAGTATAAGCGTGGCGCACCGCTGGACAAACGACCCGTTGCGCGATGTAGTACGTAGAGGACAATCGAAAAGGATCATCAATCGTGCCAAGCGTAAATTACCCCGTGGAATTAAGCGCGCCGGACATTTCCGCCTATATGGCGGGGAATACGGGCGTCGATTACATCACGCGCATCGACAGCGGAAAACCGGGTCCGCATGTGATGCTCAATGCGCTCATGCACGGCAACGAGATTTGCGGCGCGATCACGCTCGACCACCTGTTCAAAAACAAGATACAGCCCACGCGAGGAATCTTGAGCCTTGGATTTTCCAACTACAAGGCGTTCCTGAGGTTTGATCCGCAACGCCCGTTGATGTCGCGCTATGTGGACGAGGACATGAACCGGGTCTGGGTGGAGGAGCGTCTTGATAGCGACGAAGACAGCTGGGAGTTGCGCCGCGCGCGCGAAATGCGAGCGTACTTCGAATCGGTGGACTATCTGCTTGATATTCACTCCATGAGCACCGCATCGCCCGCCGTCACCCTGTGCAACGGGCTGGACAAGGAACGCGACCTGACCCGCAAGGTCGGGTTTCCGGAGCACGCCGCGTTTGGGTCCGGCTTCGTGGTTGGGCGACGATTGATCGAATACACGCCCTATCACGACGTCAATGATCCAAAGACCGGATTACTGGTCGAATGCGGCCAGCATTGGCTGAAGGACACCGCCGTCACGGCGCTCGACTCGGCGCTCTACTTTCTGAAGGCGCTGGATATGGTTGCGCCGGAATTTTTCGACGCCCATGTCACAAACAATCCCCCACCCCCGTTGCGGGAGCTGGAAATTACCGAGGGCGTTTATTCAAAATCGAACGCTTTCCGGTTTACTGAACAGTATATTGGCATGGAAGTGATCGAAAAGGCGGGTACGGTGATTGCGCGCGATGGCGAGGAAGATATCGTGACGCCCTATGACAACTGCGTCCTCGTCATGCCCAATCACAGCGCTGGCGCCAAAATGCGCGTGGTTCGGTTCGCGCGCTTGTCGGAATGATCTGAACCGGAGATCGACCAAACGCCCCGTCCGGCGGTTACCCCGCCGGACAAGGCGCCAAGGCTTAATACGTTGCGCGACCGCCGGAAATATCAAACACGGCGCCGGTTGAAAAGGAACAATCCTCGGAGGCCAGCCACGCCACCAGAGCGGCGATTTCAGACACGTCGACAAAGCGCTCCATGGGAATTTTGGAGAGCATGTAGTCGATCTGCTTTTGCGTCATCTGGTCGAATATGCGCGTCCTCGCGGCGGCAGGCGTCACACAATTCACCCGAACCCCAGTATCCGCCAGTTCTTTGCCCAATGACTTGGTCAAACCAATAACGCCGGCCTTCGCGGCGCTGTAAGCGGGTGCGTTGGGATTACCCTCCTTGCCCGCGATAGAGGCGATATTGATGATGCGGCCGTAATCCTGCGCCTTCAACTGGGGCGCCACGGCGCGGCAGCAATAAAACACACCGTTCAGATCGATATCAATAACCCGCCGCCAATCTTCAATCGAGTATTCCCAGGTCGATACATTCGGCCCGGAAATGCCCGCATTATTGACCAGAATATCAAGCCCGCCGATCTCGGCGTTGGTTTGCTCCAGGCCTTTGGCGACGGAATCCGGGTCCGTCACATCCACGGTGACCCCATGGGCGTTTGAACCCAACTCTGCGACGGTTTTGTTCATCAGCTCCGTGTCCATGTCCCACAGTGCAACTGTAGCGCCGCTCTCCAGCAGGCGTTCCGTAATGGCGCGGCCAATGCCCTGCGCGCCGCCGGTGACCGCTGCGCGTTTTCCGTTCAAATCAATTTTGTTCATGTCGTTTTCTCCGTATGGAATTTAGCCCTTTGAAATTCAACGCTATGGAAATCGGGCCTTCTGAAAATCCTGCTATGACCGTATTTGTTCCGCTAACCGCGCCAAATGGTCAAGACGCGGCAATACGTCGTCTGATGGCGCCGCTTTAACGCCAAAAATGCATCGTGTCGCGCCTGCCTCCCGCAATCGCTCAATCGCCTTTGGATCGCGTGGCGGCGCAAACGCGGTTATTGGTAAACGCGGGCGCCCGGCGTTGTCCAGCATTCGCCCGAGTTCGGTAAAACGGTCACAATAATGGTCGATGCGCGGTTCGCCTTTTTCCGCCAGCATCGGCATCCATCCATCGCCATAGCGCACAACACGGTCCAGCGTTCGCGCGCCATCGCCGCCGATAAAGACCGGCGGATGCGGATTCTGGATTGGTTTCGGCCAGGACAAATACTCTCAAAGTTGACCAATTCGCCTGCATAGCTGGCCTCATCCTCGGTCCAGATGGCCTTCATCGCCTCGATCCGCTCGCGCATCAAAAGCCATCGCTTTGACCAGTCACCGCCGTGATTCTCCATTTCTTCCTGATTCCAGCCGCCGCCAACGCCAAAATCCACCCGCCCCCCGGACATATGGTCCAGGCTGGCGACTTCCTTGGCGGTGATGATCGGATCGCGTTCCACCACCAGACAAATGCCGGTCCCCAGGCGAATACGCGTGGTCACCGCCGCAGCGGCGGCGAGGCACAGAAACATATCGAGGTTGTGCGAATAATCCGGCGGTAAATCATCCGCCGTACGGAACGTGGAACTCCGGTTGGCGGGAATATGGGAATGATCGGGGATGAAAAGAGCGTCGAAACCCCGCTCTTCCACCGCTATCGCCAGCGCCGCCGGGCCAATGGAATAATCCGTGGGAAACATCGTGACGCCAACGTCCATAGCCTCTCTCCCGCGTTTGTTTCACCGACGTCTGTACACTCTATTCAGGCGGTGAGATACGCTTTTCAGTGAGGGGCGCGTAGAGACGTACGCCAGCGCTGGATTGCCATTTTACGCGCGCTGATTCGGGAATAACCGCGATAAGGCGCGTCGCAACCGAAGCATCGAGCGCCAACGCATCCTTGTATTGACTGACCGTCGCCCAATCCAGACCTTCGATCTGGAGGGCGTCGTCGGGCATGTCCGCATTAACGTCCTCTGAGACCGCCAGCAACGAACCCGACGGCACATCCGGCATTTCGCGCAGCGGACCAAAGAGCCGACGGCTCCAATTCGTCATCAAAGCCGGCTCCCAGTCGCCGAACCGCCCGCCACCCTTGGCCTTATAGGCGGGATTGGCGAAGACGGATGGCGATTCGATGCTGTGAATGGCCAAATACGGCGCCGGGCAATCCGTCAGCGCCTTGTAGCGCTGGGTCGCGATAAAGCCGGGCATGGACAGCAGTTCATCCAGCTTTGGCCCGCTATACCATTCGTTCCAGGCACCTTCGTTTTCCCTATCCGAAAAATCACACTCAACCATATACAGCATATTGATGTCCGCCTCTCGGGCGCCTCCCTGATTTCCCAAGGATCATTCATGGCCGAGGCGATTATGTCACGGAATTTGGGTCCCAAAAATTGAGTCGCGAGATTTAAGTCGCCTGATTTGGATCACAAGATCGCCGACGCGGCTACTTGCTGATTTTCTTCAGTGTCCCGGTGATATCCTTTAACGCCTGGCCTTCCCGGTAGCGGGAAAACTTCAGATCCATGCCGGACTTGGTCAGGGTTCGGTGATAGACCTGCATTTCATAGGTGCCGTCCTCAATGATATGCATGGCGTAGACCGACAACGTATCGTCGTGGATGCGCGCCCAGACATACGGGTCGCCCTTCATGGGGTTCATCGGCGCCAGACCGCCAAAAACGTCCTTTCGCATGGCGGATTTGAATATATTGGCGCGTCTGGTTTTCCGAAACTGAATGGAATAACTCTTCTTCTTCATGGTGCCATCAGCGCGCCCGGAAACCGTCGCCCAGTCAATGCTGAAGCCTCGTTTCACTTTTTCAATCACCACGTTGATATCGCGCGCCGTGACGCCTTTACCGCTATGCGTAACGCTCCGGCCAGCATATTCGCCAAAAAAATCTTCAATGGCGCGTTCAGCGGCGCTCGCGGGCGTCATCGCCGCCCACATCACCAGGAGCCCCGCCATAAATCGAATGATGATTTTCATACTTTAACAATCCTCTTTGTCGTCGAATCCGGAGACGGTCCGGATTCTTGCGACAGGAACGGCGTTTCCCCAGCAACAACCATTACCCTATTGAAAAACAAGACTTCTGCCCAAGCCTCTTCAAATTTGACGTCGTTATTTCGCGAACACCTTCTGCAACAATTCCGTGGTCCGTTGCGCTGGATTCTCCCGAATCGCCGCTTCTTCGCGCGCGAGGAACAAGAACAACGCATCCAGCGCCTTACCTAATACATAGGTCGAAAGATCGGCTTTTACATCGGGCACAAACGGCATTGATTTATACTGACCCATCATCTGGTCATAGGCTTGAATGGCGCCGACATCGGACAGCGCGCTATCCACGACCGGACGCATGCTGTCCGTCAGGGGCGCGCTCATGTTTTTGCGAAAATATTGTGTGGCCGCGTCATTGGCGCCATCGTAAATTTTCTTCACGTCGTCCATTGTCATATCGGTGATGGCCTGGGCGAAGATCGCCTTCGCACGGGGCGCCGCCGCCTCCGCCGCACGATTGAGCCGTAGCTCCAGATCATCGGCCATTCCGGACGCGCCCACCATTTTCAGCGTCGATTGAACCTTCTTCAGGGTATCGGGCAGGGGAATGTGAATTTCAGCATTATTATTGAAGCCGTCTTGCCTGCCGACATTCGACACCACGCGCTCGGTCCCCACCCTCAACGCTTCCCGCAAGCCATTTGCGATCTCGTCCAGACCCAGCGCGCCCGCGCCGCCCGGAGTTGATTTTGTCACGGTATCCAACAGGTTTTTACCTTTTTCCAGCCAGTTGGCGTGCGCAACGCCAACACCGGACGCGACAAGAAATGACATCGAAATCGCTATCGAAATTATGCGGATCCCAGTCACGCGGCTCTCCTTGATTGTTTTCATATCAACGCCTTCTTCATCTTAAATTTCGCCACATTCCATTGGTAACTCAGAATGGTTAATGATCCCCGAAAGAAATAGCATATTCGGGTCAAGCGCACAGTAATCCATATCACACTTCAGTGATTTGATTGAATTGGCGACGATTTGATTGCATTGGATCGTCGTGCGAAAGTGACAAACGGGATACGGAGATAAATCTATGAAAACAGGCCTAAATTCTTTCTCTCTGGCATTGCTCGCCAGCCTTGGCGTTCTAGCGGTCGGCCTGTCCGGTTGCGACCCCGAAATCGGCAGCCCCGACTGGTGCGCGGACATGAAAGAAAAATCGGTCGGCGACTGGACAGGCAACCAAACGGCGGATTATGCGAAGAACTGCGTCCTTTAAGATTTAAAGTGCGCCTTGATGTAAGGTAATGGCCTGATGAATTTTAGCGGCGCGCGCGCCACCGCCATCTCCGCCGGCGTTTTATCCATCATGCTACTCGGCGACGCGCTCCTCTACGTTGTCTTGCCCGTTAACGCCGCAGAATTCGGCATTACGCTCGCCTGGGTCGGCGTGCTTTTATCCGCAAACCGCTTCATTCGAATTTTTACCTATGGCCTGATCGCACGGGCGACCGACGCCGTGGGCCTGCGCACCATGACGCTGATCACCGCCATCGCCGGGGCCGGTTCAACGCTCATGTATGGCTTCATTGATGGCGGCCCAATTCTGCTCGTCGCCCGCATTATCTGGGGGCTATCGTTTGCGGCGGCCTCGCTGACCACGCTCGCCTACGCTGTCGCCGACCGGGGCCGCGCCGGCG
>JAESSL010000243.1 GCA_016764135.1 Alphaproteobacteria bacterium | reverse complement strand
GCGCGGTGAAGATCAAATCCTTGGCGCGTTGCAAACCAACGATGCGCGGTAGTAGAAAAAAGCCACCGGCGTCGGGCACCAGACCGATACGTCCGAAGACGGCGCAAAACCGGGCTCTGGTCGAGGCCAGCACGAAATCGGCGGCCAGCGCCAGATTGAACCCGGCGCCAAAGGCCGGACCGTCGACCGCTGCAATGACGGGAATCTCAAGGTTGATCAACTCCGGCAACCAGACGTGTAGCGATTGAACGCGTTTGCGCGTGTCCTGAACGCTGGGGGTTCCGCTGCTCAGGCTTTTGAGGTCGCCCCCGGCGCAAAAAGCGCCGCCGGCGCCGGTTAAAATCATCGCCTTCAACGACATGTCATCCCGGATTTCGGCAATGATTTCGGCCAGTTCCGTTCGCATGGGTATATCGAACGCATCGCGTTGCGCAGGTCGGTTGAACGTGACCGTGGCGATCTCGTCGTTGATTTCGTATTTCATTGATTTATATGACATATTCGACCCTGTGACGTTGTTGCATGCGACTTTTCGGATATTTGCCTTTCCGGGCGCTTAGGATATCCTCTGGATGGATCTGGTTGCAATGCAGCATACTGGATAAAAGTCGTAATTCAGGGACCAATACAGGAGTTATCGAATGTCGAATACGAAGATGCTGGAGGGCAAGGTCGCCGTGGTGACAGGCGCGGGACGAGGCATTGGCCGTGGCTTCGCCAAATTGATGGCGGCGCATGGCGCGAAAGTCGTCGTGAATGATCTGGGCGGCTCCGTATCCGGTGAGGGTGAAGATCGCGGTCCCGCCTATGAGGTGGTGACTGAAATTCGTAACGATGGCGGCGAAGCGGTGGAAAACACCGACAGCGTCACCGATTGGGACGCCGCTCACGGCATCGTTCAGCAAGCGGTCGACACCTATGGCAAGGTCGATATCGTGGTCAACAATGCGGGTATTCTGCGCGACCGTATTTTTCACAAAATGACCGAAGAAGACTGGGATTCGGTGGTTTCCGTTCATCTGAAGGGCAGCTTCAACGTCAGTCGCGCCGCCGCTGACCATTTTCGCGCACAACAATCCGGCGTCTTTGTGCATATGACGTCGACCTCCGGGCTGATCGGAAATTTCGGACAGGCCAATTATTCCGCCGCCAAGCTGGGCATCGCTGGATTGTCAAAATCCATTGCGCTCGACATGGCGCGGTTCAACGTTCGGTCCAATTGCATCACGCCGTTCGCCTGGAGCCGGATGATTGGGTCCATTCCTCAGGATACGCCGGAAGAGCAAGCGCGCGTCGCCAAGATCAAGGAAATGACGCCGGAGAAAATCGCACCCATGGCGGTGTTTCTCGCCAGCGATGCGGCCTCAAAGGTGAATGGCCAGATCTTTGGTGTCCGCAACAACGAAATCTTTTTAATGGGGCAGTCGCGCCCCTTGCGTTCGGTGCACCGCAGCGAAGGTTGGACGGCGGAAACGATCGCCGAACATGCCGCGCCCGCGATGGAACCGAGTTTCTATCCGCTGGACCGCTCCGGCGATATCTTTACCTGGGACCCAATCTAAGCCTTAATCTTCGGGCCACCCTACAAAAAAGGCCGCCCCGGAATTTCACCGGGGCGGCCTGTCTTTTAACAAGGTCGTTTACGATCTAGTCGGTTTGACGCAGGATCAAGGCGTCCAGCGCCGCGCCGCCTTTCTCTCTGACGACGAACGGATTGACGTCAACGCTTTCCAGCGTATCGGCGTTGGCCGCTGCGAAGATCGATAGATCCGACAACGCCGCCGCCAGGGTGTCGACATCGGCTGCGGCTTTGCCTCGCGCGCCCGCGAGAACAGCGTAGCCTTTGATGCTCTTGATCATCTCCATGGCTTCTTTTTTGCCAAATGGCGCGGGTTTGAACGCAACGTCGCCGAGAACTTCGGTCAGAATGCCGCCTAGTCCGAACATCACCATTTGTCCAAAGACAGGATCGCGATACGTGCCGAGAATTGTCTCCACGCCGCCGCCCATCATCTTGGCGACGAGGACGCCGTCTATCTTGGCGTCCGGCGCGGATTTTTTGGCGTTGGCCATGATATCGTTGAAGGCGCTTCGAACGGCGGTTTGGGATTTCAGATTCAAAACAACGCCGCCGATCTCGGTCTTGTGCTGAATATCAACCGATACAATCTTGAGCACGACCGGGAAGCCGAGACGCGCGGCCATTTTCGCTGCATCCGCCGGGGTCTTGGCCAAACTTTCTTGGCCAGACGGAATGCCTGCTTTCCTGAGCAATCGTTTGGCGTCGTATTCGTTCAGCGCTTTTTTCGGCACCTTGGGCGTCGTCTCCGGAATCTTCGGCTGCGCGTGCAGTCTCGTGTTGAATCCTTTTCTGAACTTGTAGAGCGCGGCGATCGCCTGAATAACCTCTCGCGGATCTTCGAAAGCCAGGATGCCTTCATTCTCCAGCTTGGCGATATTATTACGGTTGCCGTATATCGAGAGCGCCATCAGTTTGTCCGGATACTTTTTCCGGATCGGACGAATGGCTTCCATCAGCTTGTCGCTCAGCGTGTCGGATTGTGCGAAGTAGGTGAAGAACGAGCCAATGGCGTCGTAATTTCCCTTCTCCAGCATGGCTTCGAAAAACTTCGTCAGGACGGTCCAGTCGTTGAAGAAGTTCGCCGTGGTGTCGACCGGGTTACGCGTTCCCGCGAACGGGACCAGTTCTTTAAGCTCTTTTTGCACGTCGTCGGGCATCGGCGCGAGATCGAGACCGAATTCTTCCGCCGCGTCGGCCATTACGACGCCAGCGCCACCGGAGATTGTGACAATGCCCAACCGGTTGGTCTTCGGGTATACGCCGAAAGAACAGGCGTAGGAGATATCGATTGCTTCGCGCAATGTCTTGGCGCGGTAGACGCCAAATTTGTCGAACACGGAATCAAACGCATCATCGGATCCAGCCAGCGACGCGGTGTGCGATGCAGCGGCGGCGGCGCCGACTTCAGATCCGCCAACCTTCATGATGATGACGGGTTTGTGTTTGCTGTGCGCTAAGGCGAGGGCTTCATAAAGCCGTTCCGGATCCCGGCAGCCTTCCATATAGCCAAGAATAACCTTGGTGCCTTCATCTTCGGCCAAAAACTGGACGCATTCGGCGAAGCCGACATCGCATTCGTTGCCGGTTGTCGCCCAATAGCTCATGCCCAGGCCGCGTGCGCGCGCCAGAACAAAACAGTGCGACCCAAAGGCGCCGCTCTGGCTGGCGATCCCGACAGGGCCGGGTTTTGGGCGGCCGTCAAGAATGGAGGACGTAAACGTTGAATAGGCGTTCATGTGACTGTTGAAGACGCCGAGGCAGTTTGGCCCCAGGATGCGCATACCGGATTCTTTAGCGATTTCCGCAAGGCGTAATTGCGCTTTTTCACCTTCGGCGTTCATCTCCGCAAAGCCGGAGGTAAATGCAACCATCGACTTAACGCCGACCGAGGCGCAATCCTCGGCGACCTGCACCGCGAAGCGTGCGGGCACCGCCAAAATCACCTGATCGATAGGTTCTTTAATATCCTTGATGCTGGCGTAGGCCTTCAGGCCCTGAACTTCTTCATAATTCGGGTTCACCGGGAAAATCTTCCCCGTATAGCCAAAATCCTTCAGGAGCTGCACCGGACGACCGCCGATTTTCGACGGTTCTGCAGATGCGCCAAGCACCGCAATTGTCTTGGGGCAGAACAGTGGTTCCAGACTTTTATAGACGTCCGATGTTTTGGCCATGGTTGCGAATCTCCCCCGTTGTTAATTTTCGGCGCGCATTCTGGAGCGCGAAGTGGCACAAAACAACCTCTTTGCGGAGATTTGTCCGCACAATTCAGCGGTTCGGCGCGGAAGGCCTGACAAAATTATTGACAATAATACAGCGGCCAAACAGTGTGAATCGTCCCGAAATTCAATTGATGGCGGGGAATGGTTACTGTAGCGGCGTATTTTGCGTCCGCCGCAAGGTCGTCTGAACGCGGCGCCGTATAGCGATTATCCCTGCCCAAACGATTGGTTAGGGAAATATGAAAGGAATATTTAACAATGGCGAAAGAAGACATCGAGTCGGAAGTTACCGGCACGGTCTGGAAAATTGAAACCAAGGTTGGCGACAAAGTTAAAGTGGATGACGTCCTCATGATTTTGGAATCAATGAAGATGGAAATTCCCGTATTGGCGACCGAAGACGGCGTAATTGCGGAATTTCTGGTCGAAGAAGAAGAGCCCGTGACGGAAGGTCAGGTCGTCGCCGTTCTGGATACCTGATACCTTTAATTTGTGCGTCATCCGTTCGTCAAAATATATGGCGCGATTCGCGATGAGATACCAGCACACCAGACGCTGATGCTTCCTGCCCTCACTTTGGGAGTTTTTCTCTTGATTTTGAAGGAGACGACATGAGTCCAGGGGATGACGGGTTTAAGATTCTTGACCGCATTGTGGTTCAGGAAGGCGCTAAGGTTTTTAGTGAAGGCGAAGGTGGGATGCGCGCCTATATCGTGCAATCCGGCGCTATTGAAATCTGGCGCGAGATTGACGGTAAGCGCGTCACCTATGCAACCATCGGAGCGGGCGGCATTTTTGGTGAAATGGCGCTGGTGGACGAGGCGCCGCGTACGGCGAATGCGACCGCGACTGAGGCGACGGTCTGTATCGTTGTGAATCGAGTCACGTTTCGGAAAAAAATTCGCGAGGCGGACCCGTTTCTTGCGGGCCTTCTGCGGATTATGGCGGGCAATATCCGGTCGCTACATCAGGAACAAACCGATTCTTCGTCACTGGACGAACTTGAAAACGTTATCGAAATTTCCGACGCGCCGAATTGATAAACGCGTATTTTGTGCGTGGTTAAATCGGCGCCCTGCCTAAGCCGCCGCGTGTTTTTTTAACATTTCCCGCGAAATTATAAGCTGGTGAATTTGTGACGTGCCTTCAAAAATCCGGAACAGGCGCACATCCTGATACATCCGACAAATGACGTGATCGTTCATATACCCGGCGCCGCCCAGTATTTGAACTGCATTATCAGCGACGCGGCAGACCATTTCCGACGCGAACATTTTACAACATGACATATCGCCCAACGGCTTTTCGCCGTTATCGATCCGACGCGCGACGTCCAGCGTCATGGATCGCGCCGCAAGGGTTTCCGCCTGGCTATTGGCCAGCATGTTGCGGATGGACTGAAAGTCGGAAATTGGTTTGCCGAATTGTTCGCGCTGCATCGCATAGGTTACGGCTTCGTCGATAAGTCGCGTAGCCTGGCCAACGCAGGTGGCCGCTACATGCATCCGCGCCGTATTGATTCCGGCCATGGCGTTTTTGAATCCCGCGCCTTCTTCATGGCCTAGAAGGGCGCTCGCGGGGACGCGGCAATCGTCGAAAAATACATTACTGGTGTGGGAGCCATGTTGACCCATTTTTCGGTCGGTTCGGCCAACGCTCAAACCCGGCGTTTCGGCCTCTACAAGAAAAGCGGATATTCCGGAAGACCCGGTTGAGTTCGGGTCTGTACGCGCCATGACGACAAATAAGTCGGCCTCCGGCGCGTTGGTGATGTAGCATTTTTCGCCATTCAGGACATAGTCGTCGCCGTCGCGT
>JAESSL010000242.1 GCA_016764135.1 Alphaproteobacteria bacterium | reverse complement strand
GGGCGGCGCGTGATTGATTGGCGAAGACGGAACCCTGCGTGGCATCGGATCGTTGTTCGTTCAACAGATGTCCGGCGGTGATTCGACCGACTGCAACATGGTCGTGCCGATTGATTTGTTGAAACCGATCTTGTCGGATTTACAAAAATTCGGACGGGTGCAGAAACCACCGCGCCCCTGGCTCGGCATGCTGGCGACGGAAATGGACGAAAAACTGGTGGTGGCCGGGATCGTCGACGCTGGGCCTGCGCGTACAGCCGATGTGCGGGTGGGCGACTTTGTCGTTGGCGTTAATGGAGCGCCCGTAACCGAATTGGCGGAGCTTTTCCGCGCGGTCTGGGCGTTGGGCGAAGCGGGCGTTGATGTGCCCCTGAACCTGATTCGCGATGACGATCAGTTGGAAATTAACATCCAATCCGTCAATCGAGCGGATTTGTTGAAGTCGCCGCAATTACATTAGTGGTCTGATCGAAACGTCTGGTTCTCTGGTTCCCCGGTTCAAGGCAGCCACGGCGCGCGCGATGCTGCGTCGGTAACGATCATGGTAGACCCCAGCGCGGGGTCTTTTGCCACTCGCAAAACGCCGGAACTCAATTTTTCATAGGCGATTTCGGCTTTGTCAAAATAGGCCATCGTCGCCGTCAAATCCTCCGAGCGCATGGCGAAAGCCGCGATAAAGGGCGAATCCGGGATATCGATTCCCGGTAGGGCGTCGGATAGCGCCGTGTTGTTCAGGATACTGAAGCTGGCGCGGTCCAGCTCAAAGCGCCAACCATTCCCGGCGATGACGTGTGGCGCCCGTCCCAAAAATCGCTCGAAACGTTGTGCGGCCTCGTCCGGGTCGGCGGCGGTCATAACCACATCGGCCGTCGCGACGATCCGGTTGGGATGATTCATCAATTCTTCCCGCCACAACAAGTCGGGCGTGTCATGCTGTAAAAACTGGGTGCGCCCTTCGGCCATCTGACCGGGCTTCAGCCGCACAACTGAAAAACGCAGAATTCCCTCGTCGACGCTCCGGGTCAAATTGACCAGTGGCTGCATATCAAACCCGACGTTTGAAAGGCGGGTGTGCTCGGCCATGGCGTTGGCGCAGGAAAAGGCCAGCAAATGCAGGCCCGTATAACGAGATACGGCGGCGTTCAATTGTTGCGCCAGCGGCGCATCGCCGACGGCGCATAGAATTTCCAGATACCCCTCGCGCAGCATGATGCAGCGATTGGCGGTGCCGGAAGGGCGCAGGTCCTCGCCCGGTGCGGTGGTCATCGTATGCATGGTGTAGGGCGTCATGATAAATCCCATGCGCTCCAGCGCCGCCGAGGCCGCGTCCATGTCCGGCACAAAGTGGCCGGAATGATCGAGGAAGATTTCGCCGCTCACGGGTAATTGTCTAAATTTTGTCATCAAAAACTCTGTATCCTGTTGCGCCTGAGGCGGAGCGTCCCGTATCGTGGCGACCTTGTCCACCCGGACAAAATCATGGTCTGAATTTTCAAAAATACCGATAAATATTAATCCGGAAATATTACCCCGGTAATTTTTAACCCCGGTAATTTTTAACCCCGGTAAATTTAACCCCGGAAATTTTAATAAGGAGCCTGTTGATGGCGCGAATGGAGGAATTGGTCGAATCGGAGCAGGCGCATTTGCGAAACCTGCCCTTGCCGACCTATGAGAAAACACCGTGGGTGCAAGGACCGCCCGCGTCACAGCGCCGGGTGGCGATTGTCACCACCGCGGGACTGAATCTGCGCGGCGAACAACCGTTCCGCATGGGGGCGGGGGCTGATTACCGGGTGATTCCGGTATCTTCCGATACCGCTGATATTTTGATGAACCATGTTTCCGTCAATTTCGACCGGACCGGGTTTCAGGATGATGTGAACATCGTGCTGCCGCTCGATCGATTGCGGGAAATGGCGGATGACGGCGACATCGAATCGGTGGCGGCGTTCCACTATTCCTTCATGGGTGCGACCGATCCGGCCATGCTGGAGCCGAAAGCCCGGGAATTGGCCGGGATGTTGAAAGAAGATAACGTCAACGCCGTCATCCTGACGCCGGTCTGACCGAATTGTACGCGCGCCGTGTGCGGGCTTGCTCACTTTTTTGAAGATGAAGGCATTGCGACCGTTTTGATCGCGTTGGTGCGGGAACACGCCGAGGCGATTCGCTCGCCCCGCGCGTTGTGGGTGCCTTTTGAACTGGGACGGCCTCTGGGCGCGCCGAATGAGCCGGCGTTTCAGCGTCAGGTGCTTGGCGCTGCGCTGGATTTGCTGGATTCCAAGGCGGGGCCGGTCGTTCTGGAGGATTTTCCCGATGATGCGCCGGGACCAAAGGCGGAAGAGACGACAAGCTGGGTGTGTCCGGTCAGCTTCGGCGCGCCGGATGATGAGGATGTCAGCCGGGCTGTCCTGATGAGCCGGGAGCTGGAAACCCTGGCGCCGTGGTATCAGGTGTCGCTGGATGAACGCGGCCGCACGCGAGTCGGCGTCAGCCCCCTAAATATCGGCGATGCGGCGCAATTTGTGGCGAGTTTTCTGGATGGCGAGCCGTCCGAAAGCCCGGTGGAAGGTCAGAAACTCGGACTGGCGTTGAAGGACGCCTGCGCTGATGTCTTGGCCTATTACGCCGAGGCCGCCACAGCGCAGCCGGGCCAAAAATCCGGTAGTGATGTTGATCGTTGGTTCTGGTCGGATACGGTCGCGGGCCAAGTGCTGCGGGACGTGCGCCTGTTGGGTCTCGACAGTGCGGACGACACAGTCAAATTTGTCGCTGCCAAGCTAATCTTGCCGAAGACCCAAGGTGGTTAAATATGGGGCGAGTGTATGAGTCGATCCGGGGAAAACTTTATAAATGTCCACGGGCCCTAAAATTAAGAGCGAGGCGGTAAAATTTTGAGAACAAAGATTTAGCGATGCTTCAATAAAATCCGACGAGAGATTCGTTTCACCGTTTCCGAAATTAATTTGCGGCCGGATATTATAGAAACTAAAGCTTGATCGGCCTCATGGAAGTTAATGTCCGCCTGAGATCCTTTAGGCGCAAAGGAGCGTATTGGTTGATAGTTAGTGGAAGAAAAAGTGTAGCCGCTATTAAAAATGTCACAATTTATATTACTTGTATCTACAATTGCAGAGTTTTCTGAATACCCAAAACCGTATCCAAATGCACGGAGGTCACCCTCAAAAAAATTTTCGACAATTTGAACTAATTCGTTATCATAAAATTCATTATAGGGGAGGGTTGTTGATTGGTTAATCCGTTCGGAAGGTGGACTCCAATTTTCTTCAAATACACTTCCAAGGTATTGAATTCCGTCGTTCAGATATTCCTGTCGAATAATGATGTCAGGAATAACTCTTCCGTCCTGACCGAATACCTGAAAAAATAATGATTTTTTTTGCTCAGGTACTATCCAAGCATATCCATTTCTATCGGTTATTTTCTCTACAAAGTCTCTAAATGATTTGAAGGGCCAGTTTATATAGCCAGTGCCCGAGTAATTTTTGGGAGGCCAATATGGGAATCCCCAGACATACATCGAAACTAACAAGTCAAATGGATTTCGGACGATGGAGACAGTCAAGCAATCTTCTTTTTTGATGGACTGGTAATGTTCAGGCCCAAATCGCTCAGTCCATGGTTTAAGTACGCCAGCGGGGACTGTATGTCCCTCGCGTACAAACTTTTTTCCAAGTTTTGATACTAAAAACTGAGTGAGAAAAGTTCCGGCGGTTTTCGGGATATGAATAAAATAAACGGATTTTTTCACTAAAGCCTACCGGAATGTTAGTGGATTTTAAGGCATGAAAATTATTAGGAAACGAAATTTATCCCAAGAGTAAAGGTAAATTTTTACAATGTGTAGGTATTCCCTTGCCTATAGTGTTTTTCAGTTGACGCGTTCTGAATGAAGTTTTAAATTTTCTTAGTTGATGTGTTTTCGGCGGTTACGTCGAATTTTTCGATTCGAAATTTACAATCCGGTTGGCGACGGCGTCGCCAAAGGCGTCGGTGCCAAGCGTACCGCCAAGGTCTTTTGTCCCGTTTTCCGCGATTTGCGCGCCAATGGCGTCATCCAGCCTTGTTGCCGCCTCGACTAGGTCGGGCCGCTCGTGGCGTTCGCCCAGCCAGTTTAACAACATGCTGGCGGACGCCATCAGGGCGACCGGGTTGGCGATGTTCTGGCCTGCGATATCCGGCGCGGAGCCATGGGCGGCCTGGGCGATAGCGCGGTCGTCGCCTGCGTTTAACGACGGGCCGAGCCCCAATCCGCCAGAAAGCTCGGCGGCCAGATCAGACAGAATATCGCCATACATATTGGTCGTAACCACAACGTCGAAGGATTCCGGACGGCGAATCAGCAACGCGGCCATGGCGTCGACGATGGTGTCCTCGACCTCCAGCCCGTCATAGCCAGCGGCGACTTCCTGCGCGACATCGTAAAACAGGCCGTCGGACATGCGAAAGACATTACGTTTGTGCACGATGCACAGCTTTTTACGACGTTTCATGGCCAACTTGCAGGCGGCGTCAACGATCCGGCGGGAGCCTTCTCGCGTGATCTTTCGGACCGCCAGCGCGACATCTTTGGTTGGCATGAATTCACCCGACCCCGCAAACATGGAGCGGTCGGCGTAAAAACCTTCGGTGTTTTCCCGGGCGATCACCAGATCGATGTCCGGCGCTTTGGCGGGGGCGCCGGCTCTGGCGAGGGATGGGCGCATATTGGCGTATAGGTCGAAATTTTTTCGCAGCCATGCAGACGGGTTGATGCCGCCGTCGTTAACGTCCGGATAAACGATGGTGTCGCAGGGCCCCAGAATGACGCCGTCGGCGGCGCGCGCCTGTTCCTGCACGGCTTGCGTCAGGGTCGTTCCATTTTTTTCCAGACTGACAAGTCCCGCTTCGGCCGCCTCCAACGTAAGCCCCAGATTTAATCGATGGTTCACCGCTTCGACGGCGCGAACGGTCGCTGCGGTTATTTCAGGGCCAATGCCGTCGCCGGAGAGCACCAGAAGTTTCATATTTAGATCCTTAAACTGATTACTTGAAACGAATTACACGGTCGCCAGAATGAATTGACGGCGGAACGGAAACAAGGTTTTACCGTCAGCGCGTTGTGGATAAGCCTCCAGAATCAACGCCCGGTACTTTGCCTCGAACTCGCTTTTCCACGGTTCGTCCAGATAGGACAGGAACCGCATGAGCCAGGATCCCTTGGTGTATTCCGCGACCGGGTTTTCGCCGTCCAGCACCTGTAGATATTCGGTCTCCCATATGTCGAGCGTGCGAACGAGCGGCGATAGCAGATCGTAATAAAATTCAGGGCGCTGCGTCGGGAGGTTGCCGCGAACCGGCGTTAACAATTCCGTCCACGGTCCATCGTCAATCACATTGGCCATCAGCGTGTGGGATGGCGCCTCGAAATTTCGAGGAATCTGGATTGCCGCGACGCCGCCGGGTGCGACCATGTTGATGACCTTGGGGAACAGGGCTTTGTGCCCTTTGACCCATTGCAACGCGGCGTTGGAAAACAGCACGTCGTATTTCTCTTCCGGCTCCCAACTCGTGATGTCCCGATTGAGGAACGTAACCTCTGGCTCTGCGTCGCGCGCGCGCGCCAGCATTTCATCGGAATTATCGACGCCGGTGATAACGGCGTCCGGCCAGCGCCGCCGGATCAAGGGCGTGATATTGCCGGGACCACATCCAAGATCGAGGACGGTCTTCGGGTTGTCGTGGTTGGTGCGCGTCAGTAGGTCGATCGCCGGTTGCATCCGTGGTCCGGCGAATTCGAGATATTGTCCTGGGTCCCATGCCATAGTCGAATCAGTCTTTCTGTTGGAGGTCGAAGGCTTCGGCCAGAAGCGCGTAGGAGCGGATCCGGTCCGCGAAATCATAACAGATTGTTAGAATAACGAACTCGTCAACGCCATATCGCGCGGACATGGTCGTCAGCTTTTCCC
>JAESSL010000241.1 GCA_016764135.1 Alphaproteobacteria bacterium | reverse complement strand
TTGTTGGATGCGGCGTGTCGAGCGTTTCATCCGCCGAGGGGGCGCATACGGGTGGTTCGGCGCCGCATAGCCATGCGACGCGGCGCGAGGTGGTCGTCAACGGAAAACGGATCATGACTGTTGATATCCACGCGCATTGCGCCGTGCCGAAAGCCATGGCGGTTATCGGTCAGAACAATGTGGTTGGTGGATTGTTGATGGCGGATCTTCCGACGCGACTGGCGGCGATGGACGCTCAGGGTCTGGATGTGTCGGCGCTCAGTATCAATCCGTACTGGTACCATGCGGAGCGAGACGCCGCCGCTGAATTGATCAACATCCAGAACGACGCGCTGGTGGAAATTTGCGAAAAGACGCCGGATCGTTTTGTCGCCTTTGCGACCGCCGCCTTGCAATATCCGGATCTTGCGGTTGAGCAGATTGAACATGCCGCCAAGAATCTCGGGTTTCGGGGCGTCAGCGTCGGCGGGTCTGTTGAAGGCCTTGAACTGGCCGATCCGAAATTTCATCCGTTTTGGGCGAAATGCGAGGAATTGGGCCTTCTGGTGTTTATGCATCCGACGGGAACGACCGAATTGGAGCCAAGCGGGCGTCTGGATGGAAATGGCCTGTTGACGAACACCATCGGGAATCCGCTGGAGACGACAATAGCGCTGTCTCACCTTATTTTTGAAGGCACGCTGGACCGTTTCCCGGGGCTCAAGATTTGCGCAGCTCATGGCGGCGGTTTCCTCGGCTCCTATATCAATCGTTCCGACGCCGTATGCAAAACATTTCCCGAAAAGGTCGGACCCCTGCCCAAGAAAAAGCCGTCGGCGTATCTAAAAGACGGGCAGCTCTTTTTCGATACGATTGTGTTTACGCCGGAAGCGCTGCGTCATTTGATCGCGGAAACCGGACCGCGTCAGATCATGATTGGCACGGATTACCCGTTCCCGTGGACCAGCACCGAAGTCGATCTTGTCATGAACACGCCGGATTTGAGCGATGACGACCGGATTGCGATCCTCGGTGGGACCGCCGCCCAACTGCTTGGCATCAACGACTAAAGTCTGAGCGGCTGCCTTAATCAGGCGTTGGCGGCGCTAATTTGGCGAGGATATGGTCCAGCAGGGCCGGGGTCGACTGCGTGCGTCGCCATTCGTCGCGACGCGCTTGGGCCTTGGCTTTCAACGTTGCGCAATCGTCGCTGGCGCTCACCAGAGCGTCGGCGATGGCGTCAACGCTAAAGGCGTCAAAGGTTACGCCGGCGCCCCATCCCGCCGCCAGTTGCGTCGCCATCCACGACCCTCCGGGAACCACGGTGACGATTCCGTTTGCCGCCGCTTCAGCGAAAATGCCGGAGGTTCGCATGATATAGCGGCCCCGTTGGTAGGGCAGCAGCAGGATATCGAGGGTTTGAAGGCGCTGGGCGTATCCCGCCGGGGATAGCTGGCCAGAAAATATATTTATGCCCGTGCTGCCGCAGTCGCTTAGGGCGTCGCCGATTATCCGTGCGTGTTCGGCGTCCTGAAGTTGAATGAAGATTTCGCGGTTCGGTCGGGCGGCGCAATATTTGCGGATAATATCGACAAGAAGCCTGCTTCCCTTTTCCGGTCGAAATCCGCCAAGAACCCCAATATGAGCGGGCGGCCATGCTGCATCGCTCGACTCTCCCACCTCAGCGCTGTCTGCGACATAATCAATCGTCATGGGGGAGTGGCTGCAGGGTTGGTTCAAGACCTTCGCCATTGTGGTCGCAAGCAAATGATTGTCAGCGCAATAGATCACGCGCTCCGGCGGCAGGACCTCCGCCAGTTGATTGGCGCCAAAGCGGTGAAAGGAAAAATTGCCCTTTATTTGCGCTGTCTCGCCAATCGGCTCCCATCGAAGGCCGGGGTTGATGAAGACAAAGGCGAGGCGCGGCCGTCTGGCTTTTGGAAGGCTCCGCAACCAACCGGCAACGCCGAATAACTCTCGCGCCGTAGCGTGTGGCACAATGACGATATCATCAGCGGTGACGCTGTCGGTGAGCGCGACGCAGGCCTTGCGAAAGGCCTCGCTGAAATACAGAAATCCGTGCAGCTCATCCGCAAGAGGGTCCTGGCGCATCTCTTTCATAGGTTCAAAGGGGAAGAGGGGAACGCCGCCGGATTGCTCGATCGTTTGCGGCGTCGCGTCCTGATGGATATGTAAGGTGAACGTCAGGTTCCGGTGCTGAAACGCGCGTCGCCATCCCAGCGCTTCGACGAAGTAATGCGAGCGATAATCGCGCAGACCATGTTGAAGAACAAAAATATGCATTTGAGAGTCTCGGTTGTCGCATCAAATCCGGGGAAACAATAGAGACCGTACCCGGAAGGTAGATTAGAATGGATTTACGGTCATCACGCTCGGAAGGAATACAGTAAATGTTTTGGGTTGGCGTCGGTCTTTTTTTCGGTCTGCATGTAATGCCGTCATTCCCCAAGCTGCGGGACGGGTTGATTGGCCGTTTGGGCGAGAATCCCTACAAAGGCGTTTATTCTCTGATCGTCCTGATGGGAATGGTCCTTATTGTCATGGGCTAGCCCAATCTTGCGTATCAAGAGCTCTGGGCATCGCCGGTCTGGGCGCGGCATTTGGCTTTTACAGTCATGCCGATTGTCCTGATCCTGATGGTTGCGTCCCATCTGAAAGGCTATATCAAAAAAAAGGCCAAACATCCCATGATGGTGGGTGTTTTGTTGTGGTCGGTCGTTCATCTGATCGCCAATGGCGACCGGGCGGCGCTGTACCTGTTCGGCGCATTCGCCCTGTTTTCCGTATATTCCATCGTGTCGTCGACCCGCCGAGGCTTGGCGCCGACTTATGAATCGCCAAACCGGACGCATGACTTTATCGCTATCGGCGCGGGGGGCGTTTTGTTCGCTGGAATCCTGTGGGGTCATGGTTTCCTGACCTGACGACCCCTGAGGTTCAGCTATTTGTTTTTCTTGCCCTTGTTTTCTTTTTTACCTGATTTCCGGTGCTCATTCGCATCGTTGCACTTCTTACCTTCTCTGGAGCAGGATTTTTCGGATTTCTCCCGTTTATCCTTCTTCACGCGCTTTTCCTTTTTGGCCTTTTTTTCCTTATCCTTTTGTTTCGCTTCGGCGAAATTGCGTTCAACGGAAACACCGTTCTGGACCGTTACCGTCCAGGGGGTTGCGATAACGCCGCCAAAGGCGAACAGGAAGCATAGTATCATTGGAAATTTTCGGAACATGTCGAACTCATCCTTGCTGTGTCGCTTCAATATCCTCAACGAAGCATATTCGTAAAAGTGAAAAACCAAAAGCTTGGCGATGCGCCGCTGACGCAGGGGCTAGTGGATTATTTTTGAAATTGTGATGGCCGTCACTGCGGGGCGTGACGGATTACTGGATATTGCGGTCATAGCGACGGAGGACTGCAAGACCCACAGACGACGGATCGCAGTTTAGACTCCAACGAAATGGCAAACCATTGGAAACAATGGGACGCAAAGTTACCGGCCTAGGGCAATTCTCCGATCGATATCGGGATTGAGACGGCGGCGGGGCTACCGAATAGGAGACGACAAAATGACGACCAAATTATTTAAAATTCTTGAGAATTTACGGGACGACGAAAACGGCGCCACGGCCATTGAATATGGCCTGATCGCGGCGGGGATCGCCGTTGTCATTATCACCGCCGTATCGCTTGTCGGCGGGTCGCTGACCAACACGTTCACGAGTATTTCAAACGCGCTGTAAGGCGGTTTGTTAAGAGCTAATCCGCCTGTCCGCGTTGACGTTTTGGTCAAGCGGGGCAGGCGGTTTTGCTTCGCATAAATCAATCTGTCGGGTGCGGCCCGTTCAACGGGTGTTCTTGGTCAATAGGCATCTGAGGTTCCGATCCGGGAGGTTTGTTTGACGAAGGTTTCTTAAACCTGTCGTGAATAATGTGGTGCGCAAAGTTTGCACACCAGACCCGCAATACGGGAATGTCTGAAGTTTGGCCTTCCGCAGCCGCAATAAGGTTATGTGCGTCCGCGTAAAAGCAGGCAGCTGGTCACCAGCGCAATGATCGCGAATATCATGAAAGGCGGTTCGTAGTCGCCCGTGAATTTGTAGATCGCATAAAACACGGCGGGGCCGCCGCTGATCCCAAAATACATAAAAAACTGCACGCCGCCGGTGGCCGATGCGGTTTCGCCTTCAGGCGCCAGTCGCGCGACTTCCGATAAAAACAGGCCGACCCAACCATTAGCGCTAACGCCGAGCGCAACGACCACGGCGTATATCCCCCAGAGCGGCCATTGCGGGGTGAACAGGGTGACGGCGGCGGCCCCCAGCGCCATCATAACGCCCAGCATGATGAGCAGATTACCTGTCGAGATATACCGTCCGGCGAAAAAGCCCAAAACGATGCGCGCCCCAATACCCGAGGCGTGAAAGACCGCGAACACAGCCCCGGCGGCGGCGGGCGAGAAGCCGACATCTTCCCACAGATACACCACCAGATAGCTTGCGACGACAATCTGGCAGGCCGCGAAAATTAATCCGGTGATCGAATATCGTCGTAAACCGGGATCAGTGACGACCAATTTTAACGTGCGCGTCGTATCGGCTAGCGAGAAGGGCGCTTTTCGTCGCTCCGGCGCGTCCAGATATGTTCGGTTAAAGCCGAGCAACACGATCATCAAAATCCCCATGAGAGGGATCAACAGCAGCGCCAGTCGCCAGTCATAGAGTAAAGTGAGGGCTGGGATGACGGCGCCGGCCAGCATGCCGCCGCCCGGCGTGCCGCACTGCTTCAAGGAGAAGATGAGCGGTTGCCAGCGGGGAG
>JAESSL010000240.1 GCA_016764135.1 Alphaproteobacteria bacterium | reverse complement strand
ATGGACGTCATTGAAATCAATGAAGCCTTCGCCGCTCAGGTGCTCGGTTGCCTCAAGGGTCTGAGCCTTGAAGCGGATGACAGCCGCATTAACATGCATGGCGGCGCCATCACGATGGGTCACCCTCCGGGCGCCTCGGGGCCGCGCATCGCCTTGACGGCGGCGCGTCATCTGGAACGCGTCGGCGGTCGTTACGCTTTGGCGACGCTTTGCGTTGGCATCGGTCAGGGCACGGCAATCGTGATCGAGCGCTGCGCCTGATGAGCGGATCCTTCGTCTGGGAAGATCCGCTCCTGCTGGAAGATCAGCTGAGCGAGGAAGAGCGGCAGATACGCGACGCGGCGAAGAGTTTCGCCCAGTCCGAATTGAAGCCGCTCATCCTTGAGTGGAACCGTAACGAGACCTTTGATCCCGAAATCATGAAGGAATTCGGGAAGCTTGGGTTCTTGGGGGCGACCCTGCCGGACTATGATTGCGCCGGCATCGGGTTTGTCTCTTACGGTCTGATTTGTCGGGAGCTGGAGTATGTCGACACCAGCTTTCGCTCATCGGTTGGCGTCCAGACGGGGTTGGTCATGGCGCCAATCCATCAATATGGCTCGGATGAACAGAAACAGCGCTTTCTGCCGGGTCTGCGCGAAGGCGAACTCATTGGCGCCATGGCGTTGACCGAGCCCAATCATGGGTCGGACGCCGGCGCTATGCAAAGCCGAGCGAAAAAGGTCGATGGCGGCTACAAGCTCAGCGGTACAAAACAGTGGATCACGCATTCGCCTTGTGCGCATGTGATTTTGGTCTGGGCCAAGGACGAAGACGACGTCGTGCGCGGCTTTATTCTAGAGCGCGGCATGGCCGGGCTCGAGACGCCCAAGATCGAAGGTAAAATGGCGGTCCGCGCATCCCCGACGGGGTTCGTCATGATGGACGAAGTGTTTGTACCGGACGAAAACGTATTGCCGAAGGCGCAGGGATTGAGCGCACCGCTATCGGCGCTCACCAATGCGCGATTCGGCATTTGCTGGGGCGCAATGGGGGCCGCTGAATTTTGTTGACACGCGGCGCGCGAATACACCATTGATCGCAAGCAATTCGGCCGCCCCTTGGCGGCGACGCAATTGATTCAGAAAAAATTGGTGGAAATGCAGACTGAAATTTCGCTTGGTCTGCAAGGTTGTCTGCGCATCAGCCGCCTTCGTGATGAAGGCAAGGTGACGCCGGAAATGATCTCGTTGGTTAAACGGAATTGCACCGGCAAGGCTCTGGATATCAGTCGGGTCGCGCGCGACATGCACGGCGCAAACGGTATTTCAGACGAGTATCACGTCATGCGGCATATGGTGAATATGGAAGTCATTAATACGCTCGAAGGCACCCATGATATTCATACGTTGATCCTGGGCCGCGCGATGACCGGCTTTCAGGCGTTTACCGCCTAAACCGAGTTCAGGAACCTATATGCACCCTGCCGGCGTCGATTAAAGACGTCGGCAGTTTGTATTTTGGAACTCGCGTTGCGACGCTTCAGGAACGGCGACCCTGCGCGGGCAATTTCGGTTCCTTAGCTGGTTTTTCCGGTCCCCAGACCCTGCTGTAATAGCTGTCGGCCAGATGTAGGGCCCCGATGGGATTGTGCGCCAGCACGCGGTCCTTCGCGACCAGTGTCGTGGAGAGACCATCAGCGTGTTTGAAAAAGAGACTGTCATGGCCGACGCATAGCCCCAACACGATGTTTAGTTCGCACCCAGCCCTGTTCAGTAATTCTGCTTGGGAGACCGGGTTACACATGGATTCATGACCGCCTGGGTGAATTTTCTCCACATCGGATATGTCGATTTCCTCTTTCGCCACGCCGCCATGTTTACAGGCGACCGAGGCCACGGTGAAGCCGTGACTTTCCAGAATGCCACTCAATGTTTTTGCAACATTGACGAAACTGATGCAGGTGGCGATGCCAATCTTGGTGTACCCAAGCTTCTTGGCGAATTCGCAAATTTCCTCGACGCGGGTCCATTTACAATACCCTTCGGCCTCGACGCGCGCCGAGGCCTGGGCGACTTCTCTCACAAACGGGTCGGCGTACATATCATAGGCGCTATCAATGCCGTCCTGATCGACTTTTGTCGGGCAATATCCAGGGCCCCGCGCCTCTGTTTCACCCTGTCGGCAGGCTCGAACCGTTGACGGGCAATACGCACAGCCCGGATCGGTATATTTTTTCGCCGCATCGGAAGTCGCCGACATTGGAGTCTCCTGAAATTGTGAATACAGAACGCCAACTTCTTGAATGCGCTATTTTTTGGCGAATGTCGTTGACGTGAATCAATCGAGACCTGTTGGAATCGACCTTCAAAACAATCAGGAGGACGAAATTCAGGAATTGTTGTAATTTCTGTTGTAGGCCGCACACTGACGGCCATGTGCGAGCAATTGTAGTCTTGGGGAGGGAAGCATGGGCGCGGTCCGAAATATTCTGTTCATCATGACGGACCAGCACAGGGCTGATTACCTGTCCTGTATGGGCCATCCGAGTCTGGAGACGCCGCATCTCGACGCCTTGGCGGCTCGGGGCGTTTTGTTCTCGCGCGCCTATTGTCAGGCGCCGATTTGTGGCCCGTCACGTATGTCGTTTTATACCGGTCGCTACATGTTCAGCCATGGCAGTCACTGGAACGGCGTTCCGCTAAATCTGGGCGAGCGCACTATGGGCGAGTACATGCGACCCCTGGGGTTGCGGACAGTGCTGGTGGGCAAAACTCATTTTGAAGCTGATGCGGAAGGCATGCGCCGGGTGGGGCTTGACCCGGAGTCCCGCGATGGAATTTTGTTTGGCGAAGGTGGGTTCGAGCCCTATGAGCGGGATGACGGGTTACACCCGCAACAGGCGCTGAACCCCAACCTTGCCTATAACGACTACCTTCGCACCCACGGCTTTGGCGGGGACAATCCGTGGCACGACTGGGCGAATTCCGGGGAGGGCCCCGATGGCGAAATCCTGTCCGGCTGGAACCTGCGGCATTCGAACCTGCCGGCCCGCGTGCCGGAAGAACATTCCGAAACCGCGTATATGACCGACCGCGCGATGTCGTTTATCGACGAAGCGGGCGAGGACCCCTGGTGCCTGCATTTGAGTTATATAAAACCGCATTGGCCTTATGTGGCGCCCGCGCCGTATCACGCCTTGTATGGCCCCAACAATGTGTTGCCCGCCGTGCGGACCGACGCCGAGCGGATCAACGCGCATCCGGTTCACGCCGCCTTCATGGACCATGTTGAAGGGAAAGCTTTTAGCCGGGAAGAAGTTCGGCAAACGGTGATCCCTGCCTATATGGGGCTGATCAAACAAATTGACGATCACATGGGCCGCCTCATGGCGTTTCTTGAAGCGCGTGGTCGACTGGATGATACGATGATCGTGTACACCAGTGACCATGGCGATTATCTGGGTGATCATTGGCTGGGCGACAAGGAACTGTTTCACGAAGCCAGCGTTCGTATTCCGATGATCGTTGTTGATCCGGACAACGCGGCCGATGGCGCCCGGGGGACGGTGGATGACAGTCTTGTGGAGGCGATCGATCTCTTGCCGACCTTTCTGGACGTATTGGGCGGCGATGCGCAGCCGCATCGGTTGGAGGGGCGCTCGCTTCTACCGCTGTTACATCGACATGGCGCCGCACCTGTTGAATGGCGAGACGCCGCAATTTCCGAGGCGGACTATGCGTGGCGTTCCGCACGGTGGGCGCTGGATCGTGGTCCCGCCGATTCTCGCGCTTTTATGGTTCGGACGGATGGATGGAAATACATTCATTACGAAGGGTTTCGCCCGCAGCTTTTCAACATGGTGGATGACCCGGATGAACTTGCCGATTTAGGTGAATCGCCAGACCATGCGGATATTCGCGCTGAAATGCATGAAAAACTGTTTTCCTGGCTGCGCCAACGCCGATTGCGCACCACCCTGAGCGACGAGGCCGTCGCCCAGCGTACCGATAAATCCGCTCAACGCGGTTTTCTGATTGGCGTTTGGTAGGCGTTATATTTACCAGGGTTGTTCTCCGGCCCCTTGCAGGGAGCGTCTCACTGTAGGGGGCGCCTCACGGATCATTTCACGGACCCTCACAATACAGTGACGACAGTTGATTCCGCGCGAGCGCGGCTGCGCCATATAGTGTTTGAGAGCTTCAGAAAAAGGGGCGGGGTGGCTGAAATGTGTGAATTGGGAGAATTTAATGTATTCGTTTAAATCTAAAATGTTATCGACGACGGTCATTCCGGTCGCAATCGTTCTCGGATTTGGTTTAGTCGGCGAATTGGCGACCTCAGGAACATTGCTGCGTCCCGCCATGGCGGCGAACCCCTGCGCCGCCAAAAAACCTTGCGCCCCTAAACGCGGTTGTAACCCCTGTGCAGCCAAGAAAGGGTGGAACCCT
>JAESSL010000239.1 GCA_016764135.1 Alphaproteobacteria bacterium | reverse complement strand
GCCGCTCTTTAACTATGACAATGTGGCCAAGGCGCTTCGCATCGCCATGGATGGGAATGGCCTGGCCATATCCAGACGTAAAATCACGCTGTCGACTTCGGGCGTCGTCCCGGAAATTCGCCGTCTGGGCGCCGAGTTGGGCGTGATGCTGGCGATATCCCTGCACGCGGTGCGCGATGAACTGCGCGATAAGCTGGTGCCGATAAATCGTAAATATCCTCTCAAGGAATTGATGGCGGCGTGCCGAGAGTACCCCGGCTTGTCCAACGCGCGCCGGGTCTTCTTTGAATATGTGATGTTGAAGGATGTGAATGATTCGCCTGCCGACGCCCGCGAACTGGTGCGGCTTATCAAAGGCATCCCCGCCAAGATCAACCTTATTCCGTTCAACCCCTGGCCGGGCGTGGCCTATGAATGTTCCAGCGAGGCGTCGATCAAGCGGTTCGCCGATATTTTGCATAATGCGGGGTATATCTCGACAGTGCGAAAGCCGCGGGGGCGCGATATTCTGGCGGCGTGCGGCCAGTTGAAATCCGAAAGCGTGCGGCTGCGAAAAAGCCAACGCGCAGACTAGGTTTGCACAGAAAAAATTACGCGGCCTAAAACCGGGAGGGATAAAACATGGCGGATCAAGAGACAGCGTTGATCGTGGGCGTTGGCGGCGGGCTTAGCGCCTCGTTGGCGCGGTTGTTCCACAAGGAAGGCATGGCGGTCGCGCTGGCGTCACGGAATCCCGAGGGGCTTGGCGACTTGGCGGCGGAAACTGACGCCAAGGCCTATAAATGCGATGTGCAGGATCCGGCTTCGGTTGATGCGCTTTTCAACGCTGTGGACGCCGATCTCGGCGTACCGGATCTCGTCGTCTTCAACGCCAGCAATCGCGCGCGCGGTCCGATTGAGGACCTCGATCCCGAAGCGGTGCGCACCGTTCTCATGATTGCCTGTTTCGGCGGATTTCTGGTCACGCAGGCTGCGGCCAAACGTATGATTCCGCAGGGCCACGGCACAATTTTGCTGACCGGCGCCTCCGCCAGCGTTAAGGGTTATCCGAATTCGTCATCCTTCGCGATGGGCAAGTTTGGTCTGCGCGGCTTGGCGCAAAGCATGGCGCGCGAGTTGCAACCGAAGAATATTCATGTCGGCCAATTTGTCATCGACGGCGGCATTATGGTCAGCCCCGACGACGAACGCAGCCGCGCCCGGGGCGCAGATGAAACTCTGGACCCGGACGCGATTGCGGAAAGTTATTTGCATATGCACCGGCAGCACCGCAGCGCCTGGACTTGGGAAATGGAGCTGCGGCCCTGGGTGGAGAACTTTTAATCGTTCCGTATTAGCCGGTCAGTGTTGAGTGGTCAGTGTTAATCGAACAGGTTTAATCGTCCCCTGAAGCGGCCGCCTGTTTTGCGCGTTCTGCATCTTTTTTTGCCATTTGCGCCTTTAGCTGTTCGGGCGTCAGCCGCACGATATCCGCGTTTTGGTGGCTGAAGATGTCGTAGCCCTGCGTGTCTAAATCCTCCAGGACGCGTTCTCCGGACAGTACTTCGGCTTTCCACTGGGCGTGTGCGTCTTCGTTGGCGTGGAATTCCGGCATGACTTCTTCGGCGAACATTTTGAGACTGCTGCAGATATCCTCATGGGTAGTTTTGCCAGCCTGGTTTAACAGGATAACCTGATCCACATTGGATTCCTGATAAACGCGCAGCTTTTTGCGAATGGTTTCCGGCGACCCGACAAGCGCGCCGTCAAAGGCGGCCTTCGCTTTGTCGGAATGGCGCCAATCCTGGAATTCCTTCCACAAATCACCCTCACCCGGCGCGTCGATGCCCTTGCGGCCATAATAGGACAGGGCGAAGATAAAGAACGTCCAGCCCGCCGCCTTTTCTAAGGCTTCCTCATCGGTTTCGGCGCACATGAACCCCGCCACCATGGCGATATTGGGGTTGTCCGGATATTCAGTCAGGCGTTGTTGGTTGTGCAGCAGGTTGTTGTAATATTTATGCACCCAGGCCTTGGCGGCGTCCGGCGACACAAAAGTGAACCCGAGTGCGCCCATGCCCCAGGACCCGGCCTGACCGATGGTCTGAATGTTGGAGCACGCGACCCAAAGCGGCGGATGTGGTTTCTGATAGGGCTTCGGAATGACATTCCGGGCGGGGAAGTCATGGAATTCGCCGTGAAATTCCCAGCTGTCCTTGGTGAACATGGGGATGATGGCTTTCACCGCTTCTTCCCAACGGTCGCGCTTGCTGCGCACCTGGACGCCAAATGGGTGCAGTTCCGCCGGGCCCGCGCCTTCGCCCATGCCAAATTCCACCCGACCCTTGGTCAGCAAATCCAGCGTTGAGATCCGCTCCGCCACCCTGTGCGGCTGGTTCGTTGGCAGCTGGATGACGCCATGGCCCAGTCGAATATTGGTGGTTCGTTGACTGGCCGCGCCCAAAAATACTTCCGGCGCCGAGGAATGAGAATACTCTTCCAGAAAGTGGTGCTCGACTTCCCACGCATAATCATAGCCAAGCTTGTCGGCCAGCTCGATCTGCGTCAGCGAGTTCTGCAGCAAATCATACTCCGAATGCTCGTTCCACGGGCGGGGCAGTTGATGTTCGTAGAATATTCCGAATTTCATGGTCGTCCTCTAACGTCGGGTTTTTCAATTTCACTCGCTATAGGTTTGGCGCCGTCCGGTGTTAAGTCAAATTAATACCTATATGTGTGACGCCATTTCACATATATAAATATCCCGTGCGCTGCGTTTCTTCTGAAATCAGGGGGTCCTTGCATGGACAGAGTCGTTAAATCCGCGGGTCGAGTACTTGAAATCTTCGAGTATTTCGCCCACCGGCAAGGGCCTGCGACGGTTTCTGAAGTTGCCAGCGCGCTCGAATATCCCGTTAGTTCCACATCTGTGTTGCTAAAATCCCTCTTGTCGATGGGGTATCTGGAGTATCTCCAGGAATCTCGAAATTACCTGCCGACCATTCGGTTCGCCTTGTTGGGCACTTGGATGTTTGAGCGTTTCTTTTCGGATGAGGAGCCCATTCTTCATCTTATGGACGAGCTGCAATTGCAGACCAGCGAGACCATCGTTCGGCGATGAAGCATGGCTGGAGCCTCGACTACATTCGCGTGTTGCAATCGCTAGCGCCGGTTCGTTTTGAAATAAAGCCCGGCTCCCGGCGTCCGATCTGGCTTCCCGCCACCGGAAAAGTTCTGCTCGCGCAACTGAGCGATGACACCGTGGCGGCGTTGTTGCGTCGGGTGAATTCCGAGCCGGAGCACCAGCGTGTGCAGATCGATACGTTTTTAAAGGAACTCGAGCAGGTTCGCCTTCAAGGATACGCAATCAGTGAGGGGTCGATTGTGCCCGATACTGCCATGATCGCCATGGCGTTGCCGGTGCAGGAAGGGCATCGACCGCTGGCGATGGCGGTCTCCGGACCTCTGGAGCGGATGCGTCGCAACCGGGGAAAAACATTAACGACCATGCGGCGCACCTTGAAGGACCCGATCATGGGCGCCGCGCGGCCCAAAGATGGGTCTGAGACCAACACGACGCCGCCGTCTCATTATCGTCAGGGCTGGGTGCGTGACAGCCTCTGATTAAACCTCCATTCTTCCACACGACAGCGATGACGAGGCCGTAATCGAGTGGGAGAAAACCCAATGGGTTGGCGGATAGGCGTTGATATTGGCGGCACGTTCACCGACGTGGCGCTGGTAAACGAAGAAGATGGCCGTATCGGTATCGCAAAGGTCTCAACCACGCCGGGCTACTTTGGCGCGGGCGTCGTGGAGAACATAGATATCAACCGGAACAATTCGATCGCAACCTCTCACAACCGCGTAAGAATAATGGTAGTAACCACCACCATTGGCACAAGATCCCATTGAAATAACCCATTTGGGTTCCGGCATTTGATCGTAAACTCGACGTAATGCAGGAGCCATTTTATTAGTTAACGTGCCCGCAACAATCATC
>JAESSL010000238.1 GCA_016764135.1 Alphaproteobacteria bacterium | reverse complement strand
GATCATCCCCGCCGCAACAGTCTGATTGGTGAACCGGTCCACCAGGATGAACGCGCCCATAGGGGCGCAGTCCCGATAGGGTTCAAACGGTATCCCCGCATCCAGGCTGAGGTTAACGACGCAGATATCATTCAGGTCCAGCGAGCGGGCAGGTTGTTGCTCCATCGTGTTGACGTTGATTTTATGTTTGAGCTCGGTCAACGTGGCGTTCACCGTTTGCGCACCATGTTTCATAATATAGGAACGGCCCATATAGCCCGGCTCGTGATCCATCCAGACAAGGTCCACTTCAAACTGATCCGACACTTCGCAGGGATCCGCCGCAGCGGTGAACAAATCTCCCCGCGAGGCGTCAATTTCCCGGTCCAGCTCCAGCGTCACGGATTGTCCGGCGGTCGCGGAGTCCAGATTGTCTTCAAACAGAATGATGTTCTTGATGGACGCCGTGGCGCCGGAGGGCAAAACCCGGATAGCGTCTCCAACACGAATTTCTCCCGCAGACACCGTGCCCGAAAAGCCCCGGAAGTCCGAATTGGGCCGGTTCACCCATTGAACCGGAAAGCGAAACGGATGCCCGGCGAGCGACGCCCGTGTTTCCACCGTTTCCAGATACCCCATCAGGGTCGGTCCGTTATACCAACTCGTATTTGCGGATCGCTGGATAACGTTATCCCCTTTCAGGGCCGAAAGCGGTATTGGCGTGATGCTCTCGAAGTTCAGGGACTCAGCGAATTTCTGGTAGTCCTCAACAATCTGGTTGAAAATTTCCTGATCGAATTCCACCAGATCCATTTTATTCACCGCCAGCACAACATGGCGAATGCCAACCAGCGAACACAGAAATGAATGGCGACGGGTTTGCGTCAGGACGCCCTGGCGCGCATCAATAAGAATAACAGCGGCGTCTGCGGTAGAGGCGCCGGTGATCATATTGCGCGTATATTGTTCGTGACCCGGCGTGTCGGCGACGATGAATTTACGGTGATCCGTTGCAAAAAACCGATACGCGACGTCAATGGTGATGCCTTGTTCGCGTTCCGCCGCGAGGCCGTCCGCCAGTAGCGCAAAATCAATATCCTCGCCCTGCGTGCCCATTTTTCGGGAATCGCTGATAAGCGTCGCAACCTGATCTTCAAAGATCATCTGCGATTCATACAGCATCCGCCCAATCAGCGTACTTTTGCCATCGTCAACGCTGCCGCAGGTGATAAACCGCAGCATGTCCTGCGACGCCTGCGCGTCCAGATAAGCGTCTATTTTTTCCTGAGTCGCGGAATCGGTCCTGATTTGATTACGTTCCATCAGAAATATCCTTCCGCTTTTTTCTTTTCCATCGACGCCGAGGCGTCGCTATCAATTGCGCGTCCCTGCCGCTCGCTGGTGCGCGCCTGCAACAACTCCAGAATGATGGCGGGAAGATCGCGGGCAGTGGACTCAATGGCGCCGGTCAGCGGATAGCAGCCCAAAGTTCGGAAGCGCACATTGCGAATTTGTATTTCCTCGCCGGGCAGCGGCGTAAAGCGATCGTCATCGACCATGATCAACATGCCGTTACGCTCGATTACGGGGCGTTCCGCCGCGTAGTACAGCGGCACAATCGGGATTTGTTCCCGATAAATATATTGCCAGATATCCAGCTCGGTCCAATTGGATATCGGAAACGCCCGAATACTTTCACCCGGATTTTTCCGACCGTTGAACAGGGACCATAATTCTGGCCGTTGGTTTTTGGGATCCCACCGATGGCTGGCGGATCGCAACGAGAAGATCCGTTCCTTTGCCCGGCTTTTTTCCTCGTCCCGCCGGGCGCCGCCAAAAGCGACATCAAAACCATACTGGTCCAACGCCTGCTTCAGCCCCTGCGTCTTCATTATATCCGTATGAAGCTGCGACCCATGATCGATAGGATTAATATTTTTCTCAACGCCTTCGGGGTTCACATGGACGATCAGATCCATTCCCACGTCTTTCGCCATCTGGTCGCGAAAGGCGTACATGGCTTGAAACTTCCACCGTGTATCAACGTGGAGTAACGGAAACGGCGGCGGACTTGGGTAGAACGCCTTGCGCGCCAGATGAAGCATAACGGCGCTGTCTTTGCCGATGGAGTACATCATCACGGGGTTCTCCGCTTCTGCGACGACCTCGCGCATGATAAACATGCTTTCCGCTTCCAACCGGTCCAGATGCGTCAGATGCTCGGTTGTTCGCGTCGTCGGATTTTCTCTGCGCTCAAACGCCGCCCTGCCGACCACAACAGGATAGGCTGGCAACGCAAGGCGCCCCTTCCCGTCTTCGAGGGAGACGACAAGATTGCCGTCTTCGCCCGCCGCCAGATCGCGACAATACGCGGTCAACGCACCATGTGGAAAAATCAGCGTGTCCTTCGCCCCATGCCGAACAAACGCCGCCAGAGCCGAGGCGACAAATTCAACCGTCGGCTCTTTCTCATCACCCCAGACCCACATGCGTCCATTTCGACTGTCATTTGCGAAAATGACCCAGGGTCCAAGGTTTGACCGGTGCATTTGCGTCATCAGAGTTTTTTCACGCCGCCGCCGCGCTTTTTCAATCATGGACGCCGCGACCGCCTGTTTGAGCGGGCGCTGTAAATCATCGCGCAGATCTTCAAACTGCAAGCAATCCGGCAACGCGCCGCTCTGCTGTATCAAGCGTTCCGCCGCCCGCATGGTGGCGCTGGTCTCTATTTTTTGCGTATGCCGTTGAATAGCCGCTGTATCCCAAGGCGTAAGCTGGGACTCGTTCACATGCCTGTTCTGCGTCGGTAAAGATGCCATGACCTTGTCGCGATATGTCGTTATTAAAATTTATAAATGATATATCGCCTAATAATATTATAATTTCAATAATTTTTATAAAATATGCATATTGCGACAAAAGAGAACAAGCAATAACGCTCCTCGGTGAAAAGCTCAACAAGCTGAAAACGGCCGCATTTTTTTATCAAACAATCAGTTCACGGCCTGTAATCGTTTGCGCGGATATAATTGGCGACGGCGAACCGAACTAGGCCTGATTGGCGGCGGCTCTCATCATGGTGTCCCAATCGTATAACCGCTCTTCCTTGGCGGCGAACCGTCGCACGGCTTCATTGTGGAAATCTGTGCTGCGACAGGCGAATTGCGCGGCGACTTCGGCCTCGATCATTTCCGCTTGAGAACTGGAGATGGAACGATCCATCAATTGCTTCGCGCCGGCCAATGCAGTGGCGGAGCCTTTCGCCAGACGCGCGGCGAGAGCCCGCGCCGCAGACATGAGTGCGTCGGGTTCGTGGATCTCGTGGACAATGCCCAGCGCCTGCGCTTCTTCGGCGTAAATCGTCCGCGCGGTCAGGGCGAGTTCCTTGGCCTTGCGCGGCCCCACCACGCGCGGCAACAAATAGGCCGAGCCCATATCGGGGATCAAACCAATACGGCCAAACACCTGAGAAAAACGCACGCGCGGCGTCGCCAGCATGAAACCCGCCGTCAGCGCGACGGAAAACCCACCGCCAAACGCCACCCCATCGACCGCGGCGATGACGGGCCGATCGAGATTGGTCAGGCGATAAACCCAATCCAGCGTGCGTCGCAGCCCTTCGCTCCGGTCATCCGGGTTGATCGCCGCCGCACTGTTGTCGCCCATTCGGCTGACATCAGCGCCGGAACAAAAGTTTCCGCCCGCACCTGTCAAAATCAGCACGCGAATGTCCGCGTCCTCTTCGACCCGCTTTATGACGTCAGGGATATCCGTATCGCGCATCGTCGGGGTCAGCGCATTGAATTTTTCTGGTCGGTTGAACGTAAGGACGCCGATGCCGTCCGATACTTCGAATAAAACGTCAGATTTTACCATTGCGCGTACTCCTTGGATGGCTTGAAATGTGAATTGAAATTTCGGGGGCGCCTCTATGGCGACGAAGCCTGTGACGACAAAACAAAAATCTTCGACGGAAGCGTTGGTTATCGGCGGCGACCTG
>JAESSL010000237.1 GCA_016764135.1 Alphaproteobacteria bacterium | reverse complement strand
GGCGGGCGAGCGCGAGATCAGATGGGTCATCGACACGTCGATGCAGCTCATGTCGACGCTGTTGGCGGGCGCGGAAACCGGATCGGCAGAAGATGCGACCCTGAAATTGCCACCGCCGCCCGCTGCATAAAACAATTAGCCCGCTGCATAAAACAATTAGCCCGCTGCATAAAACAATTAGAATGCGGCCAAAAGCGACTGAAGGTTCAAATAAAATCCAGGTTTTGGGATTAACCCGGGTTTTGGGATTAACGCTGACTTTTTTTTGACGCTCCGCGACCAGCCCTAAACATTTCCAGTAACCGGACGCCTTCTGCGCCCAGATTTTCGTGCACGAATTGGTTCATGGCGGGGCGTGACGCCTTCTGGAAGGCGCGTCCTTCCGCTGCCGTCGGTTGATATATTTCCATCGACGCGGCGAGGCTTTCCAAAGCGTTGGAAGATTGTGCGAGCCGGCGGCTGGCGAGAACGCCCGCGCGTGCGGCGGTTGCGATGGCTTTTTGAGTTTCCGGTGAAAGGGCCGCCAAAAACTGGGCGTTCGCGATCCAGAGATATGGCGTGTAGAGATGGTTGGTGACAGTCATGTATTTCTGGACTTGATGTAACTTTCCCGCCCGGACAACGCTCGGCGGATTCATTTGGCCATCGAGAATTCCATTCTGCAGCGAGGCGTATAGTTCGCGCCAGGCCAGAGCGACGGGCGCACCGCCAAGACTCCGAATGATGTGTTTGTGTTCCTCAAGGGCCATGGTCCGAATGCGCAAATTGGCGAGGTCTTCGGGGCTGTGAATGGGGCGTTTCGAATTTGTCAGGACGAAGAGTCCGCCTGTATCGCCAAACGCCAACACGCTCAATCCGGTCTTCTTTTCGATATCGTCCCGGAGGTAACGCCCAAACGGACCATCATAAACGTTGTAGACGTCTTGAAGGTTGCGAAACCGAAAGGGGTCGCTGAGCACACTGATCAACGGATAACGCTTGGTGATTCCGGCGACGGAAATGATAGCCGACTGAATGACGCCGCGTCGGACGAGGTCGACAACCTGGCGTTCACCGCCCAGTTGACCTTCGGGAAATGTTTCGACGTTTATGCGACCGTCTGTCAGCGTTTCCAACGCTATCTCGAAGGTCGTCGCCATGGCGCCCGTTGGATTGTTGGTCGCGCTGTTTGGGTTCAAATGCGCAAGAAACAAGGTCGTCGGTTCCGCATTTGCAGAGGCGGCGCCCAGAATGGACAGGCACAGAAAAAAGCGGAGCGTCCACGTATAAATTCTCATGTGAGCGCCCTCATTTGCCGTTAAGCCATTCCGCGCCGTCCCAATCCGACGGCGGTGGGGTTTCAAGGAAGCGGTCGCAGCGCTCGATCATCAAATCGGCGGCCACGGTGTCGGCGAAAAGTTCCTTGTAGCGGATGAAGGCTTCGCGGGCGTCTCGCCATTGATGCTCGTCGTAAAGCTTGCGGCAGTCCTCCCAACGGGTGCGTTGAACGAGCCGTTCCAGTGTTGCGGCGACAGGTGAATTCTCATCCCGGGCGCCAATCAGTTCGTAGATGAAAATTGGATGCGTCGCGCCCACGGGCACGACCTTGTCGAGAAACCGAAAAACATAGGTATCTTCCGCTTCCGTCACGACCTCGCCAGAGACAAGGGGCTGTGTGCCATATGTCTTGTTCAGTGATTCGAGCCGCGCCGCGATATTCACGACATTGCCAAAGGCGGAATATTGAAATCGCTCTGACGAGCCGACATTCCCAACAACGGCGTCACCTGTATGCAAACCAAACCGGGTGAAGAATGGCGCAACGCCCGCGTTGACGAATTCATCCGCCAACGTCTTGTCGATCTTAAGGCAGGTCAAAAGCGTCTCGCAGCCGTGTTTGACATGGTTTGCATCGATTAGAGGCGCGTTCCAGATCGCCATGATTGCGTCGCCAATGAACTTGTCGACAATGCCATTGGTGCTGTGAATGGCGGTCGACATACGCTCGAAATATTGCGAAAGAGAGGTGACGACGCCTTCTGGCGACATCGCCTCAGACGCATTTGTGAAGCCTCTGATATCCGTAAACATGAGGGTCAACGGCTGACGTCGACTGCCAAGGGCGGCTTCGCCCGCATCGGATACGATGGCGCGGACGAGTTCTTTAGGCACATAGATGCTGAAGCTTCGCAGGCTGCGTTTCATTGTTTCAACGGCCTGGCCCAATTGGTCAATTTCGACAATGGCCGATTGGATGGAAAATTCATGGTCCAACTCAAAGGACCGAATTCGATTGGTTTCGCTAACGATTTCCTGCAATGGCTCTGTCAGCTTCCGCGACAGAATAAAGATTGCAAACATAGCGATAAGAATGAACACGCCGCCGGCGGCCAGAATCTGAAAACTGGTGTTTCGAAGAGGACCGATAAGTTCATCTTTCAGAACGATCACGGCCACCGTCCAGTTGGGTCCAGGTCCATCGGACAAGGATGTAAACGATGTCAGGTAGAGATCGCCATTCGGGCCAAGCGGGGCTTCAAACAGTTGTTGGGCGCCATTTGATTTCCAGGCTTTAACGGCATCTGAAACCAGAGGGTCTGAAACATTGGTTGCGGACAGCAATTGCACGGTGTCGCCATCTACCCGAACGCCGATATTTGGGTCTGGATGGGCGAGCAGGCGCCCGTCTTCATCGAGGATGAAAACAAGTCCTGAATCCCCGATTTTTGCGGCCTTCAGGAAGCTGGATAATGTATCAAGCGTGATATCCGCGCCGACGGCGCCGATCTCAACGCCATTTTGTGTTTCAACCCGATGCGACACCGTCACGCCCACGAGCTTTGAGCTCGCGAAAACATAGGCTTTGGAGAGTGAAACGTCGGGATTTTTCCTGGCGTTTCGATACCAGGGACGTTGCCGAGGGTCATAGTGAGGCGGCCCGCGAAGCACCTGCGTCACATTTCCCCAATCGCTATAAATGATAAAACTATCGGCGCGTTCGCCCGAACTATCGTCGAGCAATCGCACAGCGTATTTTGCATCCGACGGCAGGGGCTTGGTGGACGGGCCCAAGGATTTCAGGTTTTCGGGAATACGAATGACCTGGTAAAAATCGCCCGTGCCCTTGAAGCCCGCGTAATGCTGAATATTTGGGGTAAATCTTTGATTTGGCGATAGAAAAACTCCAACCCTTGGACTCTTTGCAAAGAACCGTGATCCGTTCGCACAATTTCCGCCGTCGATTGCAACAACCGTGCAGCAGGCAAAATCAGATTCTGTACATCGCGACTGACTCCAGCAGAGACACGCTGCATCGTGTTCGCTGTGCTTTGCACAATGAGTTTTGAATTGCTCCAATATAGATAGCCGACCATACCCAAAGTTAGCGGCGCCATCGCCAGGATGAACGCGAGCGCGATTCCCACCCGAAATCTGATCCGGCCTTTAAACAAAACTTCCTCCTGGGAACCCGGTGTTCGCGCCAGCTTCGGCGCCTTTCAAAGCGTCGCTACTTTTATAGCTGTTATATTCTCATAGATTGCATTGATGTAATCTACATCTTTTAACGGGAAATGTTAGAGGTCGTATCCCTTATTACGCCCGATTTAGCGCGCCTTCTGAGGCGGGCGCCGTCACGCGGTGATCTTGGGAAAAGGAAATCGTGGGAATGACGGCGCCGAATGACGCCTCATTATCCCTGGGCGGAGAAGCCGCCATCGATTGCGATGGACGTGCCGGTGACAAAGTCGGATCCGGTTCCCGCCAAAAAGACGGCGATTCCGGCGAATTCATCCGGGCGGCCCCAGCGTGCGGCAGGCGTTCGGGCTTCAATACGTTCGTGCAGACCTTCGACGTCTTTGCGCGCGCCCTTGGTCAGCTCTGTATCGATCCAACCCGGCAATACCGAATTGACCTGAATGTTGTCCTTGGCCCAGGCGCACGCCATCGCCTTGGTCATCTGCACGATGCCGCCTTTGCTGGCGGCGTAGGCGGTGGAGAACGAGGCGCCGAAGAGTGAGAACATGGAGCCGATATTTATGATCTTGCCGCCGCCCGATTGTTTCATGGCCGGGTAGGCGGCCTGACTGCAACAAAAGGCGCTGGTCAAATTGGTGTCGAGTACGAATCTAAATTCTTCCAACGTATAGTCTTCCGGCTCTTTTCGGATGTTGGAGCCAGCGTTGTTGATCAGCACATCCAGCCGGCCATGGCGTGAGGCCGTGTCTTCTATCAAGGCGTGGCAGGCGGCTTCGTCGGTGACGTCGAGCGTAAAGAACGACGCCTTGGCGCCAATCGCTTCCAGCGAGGACACTGCGGCGGCGCCCTTTTCTGCGTTGCGGCCCGCCAGCACGAGCGTGGCGCCAGCTTCGGCCATCCCTGTCGCCATGCCCAGACCAATGCCGCCATTGCCGCCGGTGACGATGGCCACTCGGCCCTCCAGATTGAAGTGATTCATGGTGTTTCCCTGTGTTTGTTTTTTATCATTATTTATTCCGGGCGATTGTTGGACTCGGCGTTGGGGTTGGTCAAGGGTTTCCCGAAATTGGTGATTCCGGTGCAAGGGGCGCGTTGTCTGGACTTTTGCCGCAATTAGTGGCTCACTTTACGTCTTGATGACCGGGAGAGAATTATGACGCGAAATTCACTGACGATAGAGCCGTTAACGCCTGTAATCGGAGCGGAGATCAGCGGCCTTGACCTGACCCAGCCCTTGTCGGATTCGGACTTTGACATGCTGAACAAGACGCTGGCGGAGCGGCAGGTGATTTTTTTCCGGGATCAGGATCAGTTGACGCCGACGCAACAGATTGAGCTTGGACGTCGGTTCGGCCCCATGCATATCCATCCGGCGGCGCCCCATCTGGAAGGGCACCCGGAAATTATAGTCATCCACACCCATAAAGATTCAAAAATCGCCAACGGCAACTCGTGGCATTCAGACGTGTCCTGCGACCCGGAGCCGCCGCTCGGCTCCATTTTGCAAATGCGCCAGTTGCCGACCAATGGCGGCGATACGCTTTTCGCCAGCATGTACGCCGCCTATGACGCATTATCGGACCGGATGAAGGCGTTTTTGACGGGTCTCGTTGCGGTTCATGCGTCCGAACATGTGTACCGGGGTCGCTATTCGGACCGAGGCGTTGACGATACGGGCAAGGTCTTTCCCGCCAATGAACATCCCATCGTGCGGACGCATCCCGTATCTGGACGCCCGGCGCTTTATATCAATCGCACCTTTACGACCCGGATCACGGAATTGTCTGAACGCGAAAGCGATGCGCTGCTGGCGTTTTTGTTCGATCACTGCGAGCGCGCGGAATTTCAGGTGCGCTTCAAATGGACGGATAACGCCATCGCCTTCTGGGACAATCGCTGCGCCCAGCATCTCGCCATGTGGGACTATTGGCCTGAAGAACGCATCGCCCATCGGGTGACGATAAAAGGCGACCGGCCGGTTTTCCATACGGATTGACCACGCGCATGCCCTACAAGACCTTCGGCTTCACCAGCGAGCAGGTGTTGATGCGCGATTCTGTGCTGGGC
>JAESSL010000236.1 GCA_016764135.1 Alphaproteobacteria bacterium | reverse complement strand
TTGCGGATCAAGGCTGACCTGAAGTTGGCGGCTTTTGCCAGACCAACGTCGATTGTCGGTTGCAGATCTAAATATTCGACGCCGATCTGTTTGCTTCGCGCACATCCAGCGGCAGCCATTCGCCCAGGGGTTCCGTTGACAGAACGCGATAGAAGGACGGCGCATCCTTGAAGGTTACGCTCTCGCCATTCATCCAGATGCCCGCGCGCTGGATCTTGGCGCCGACGTCGATATCTTGTGCGGGACCGCGAATGACGACCACAAGTTTGCCGGGGCCGGTCGTAGTGCCAAAAAATAGTATCTTCGCGCCGGTAAAATCCGCGGTGATGCCGACGAAATGTTCAGAGACGTCGGCAATGACCGGTTGCGCGCGGCTGGCGCCGACATTCATCAGGGACGCAAACGCAACGGCGGCGAAGACAGCACGGGTTATGGCGAGGAGACGCAGCATCAATGACTTCCACTGCCGCCAACCAGGAAGAACAAATCATCGGGCGTCGTCACAAGGTCAAAGAGTATTTTTCCGCAAACGGAAAGCACCATAAGCGCCAATAAACCGCGCAATTGTTCGCCATTCAGTTTTGATCCGATTTGCGTTCCCAATTGGGCGCCGATTACCGCGCCCACCAGCAACAACATCGCAAGTACGATATCGACAGTCTGGTTCAGCGTCGCCTGCAGAAAGGTCGCGTTGGCGGTGACAAAAATGATCTGATAGAGCGATGTGCCGACGACGACGGCTGTTGGCATGCCCAGTAAATAAATCATGGCGGGCACCATTACGAATCCACCGCCGACGCCCATGATGGCCGACAGAATGCCCACGACGAACCCGATCACAAGCGGTAGGATCGCGCTGATATAAAGCTTTGAGCGCCGAAACCGCATTTTGAAAGGAAGGCCGTGCAGAAAGTTGTGCTGGTGCAGCTTACGTAATGATCCGGGCCTGCGATTGCGTTGCATCGCGCGGATGCTTTCCACCAGCATCAAGCTGCCGATAGAGCCCAGAAAGACAACATAGGAAAGCATGATGACGAGGTCGATCTGACCGAGCGACCGTAAATACTGGAACAGGAATACGCCGAACGTCGACCCGGCAATACCGCCAACCAGCAGGATGGATCCCATTTTGAAATCGACGTTGCCGCGGCGCCAATGCGCCAGAACGCCGGAAACCGACGAGGCGACAATCTGGTTGGCTTCCGTACCGACCGCTACAGCGGGGGGGATGCCCATGAATATGAGGAGCGGCGTCATCAAAAATCCGCCGCCGACGCCGAAAATTCCCGACAACATACCCACCCCGACGCCCATGCCGAGGAGGAGAAAAACATTCACCGACATTTCGGCGATTGGCAAATATAGGTTCACTGACTCTTCTGTCCGCCCGCTGTCGCTCCCTTATGGAAGCTGCGCGTTGGCTTGTTGACCATTAAGTCCTTGGGAAGATCTGCTTTTTCAGTGAGACAGTCAATCCGATTTTGTCAGGAATTATAACCAGAACCGTAAGTGGGGCTGCGTCGCATTGTCGCATGCGATCAGCGGTGGTCGAAGCGTCGCACGCGGGGTCCTGAGACAGGCTCTCAGGAGGGTGTGCGGAGAGGCCCGCCCATTTGTTTCCAACCAGCAATGCCGCCGATCATACGGTAGACAATATCCAGCCCACTGCCTTGCAAATGACCGGCGGCGTGTCCGCATCGAACGCCGCTCAGGCAATGGAGCACCAGACGTTTTCCATCGCTGGGTGGGATCAGGGCGGGGTCAAACCGGGAGAGGGGCACAAGCGTCGAGCCTTCTATATGTGCCGCCGCATATTCGTGCTCTTCGCGGACATCAACGACAACAGCCTCACCGGCCTCGATCCAGTCGCGGACAGTTTCGGGTGAAACGAATTCAATTTCCATTTTAATGCGGCTCCTGATGTATGCGCTATAGGTTTAACTGGCGCCGAAATACGATATCGTCAAGCGTTGGCGGTGATGAAATCCGACTTGACGAGGGTCGCTGGCGCGCTGAGAGTTATGGTCCCGGGTATAGAAAAGCCGCCGAGGCGAACGCCGGGGATATGAAGGGGAAATTCATGGCGACAATTGCGGTCATTGGAGCGGGCATTGTTGGCGCGTCCTGCGCGCTTTTTTTGCAACGCGATGGACACGAGGTCGTCTTGATTGACCCTGAGGAGCCAGGGACCAAGACGTCATATGGCAATGCCTGTTCGATCAGCGCTGCGTCGATTATGCCCACGGCGACGCCCGGCATCACCCGAAAAATCCCCGGGATGTTGATGGATCCCGCAGGCCCGTTGAATATCCGATGGCGATATCTGCCGCGCCTCGCGCCCTTTTTGCTGGCCCTGCTGCGGAACACCACGCCTGAACGCTCTGAGGCGAATGGCGAAGCTATCGCCAATCTCGTCGATGGCGTCATGCCGGCTTATGCGACGTTGCTGAAGGATGCCGGCGTAGAATCGATGGTTCGGCGGCAGGGGTCGTTGAAGGTCTTCCGCACCGAAGCGTCGTTCAACGCGTCGCGTCGCGAGCGGGACTTGATGACGAAACACGGGTTTTCGTTTGATGTGTTGAATAGCGATGAGTTGCGGCAGCTGGAGCCCGGGTTGCGTCCGATGTTTGAACGCGCAATCTATACGCCGGATTCCGCCACTGCGGTGAACCCGGGCCGGATGGTGCTTGAATTCACTAAAACATTGATCGCGAATGGCGGCTCGCTTCTTCAGGAGAAGGCGCTGGGGTTTGAGGTCGCTCACGGCAAGGTCACGGCGGTGCGAACAACGGGCGCCGTACTGGGCGTGGACAATGTCGTGCTGGCGGCGGGCCCCTGGTCGCGCGAGTTGGCGAAGGACCTGGGCGCGTCGTTGCGGCTGGACGCCGAGCGCGGATATCATGTCATGCTGAAAATGCCGGAAACGCCCATCCGTCGCTTTGTTCTGTTTGCCGATGAAAAATTTGTTCTGGTCCCTCACGAAGATGGCTTGCGGCTGACGTCGGGGGTGGAATACGCAAAGGTTGATGCGCCGCCGGATTATCGCCGCATTCGCAATATGATTGCGCTGGCGGCGGGGGTTGTGCCGGATCTCGACCAGAGCGAACAAAGCATCTGGTGCGGAAATCGCCCGACCTTGCCTGATAGCGTGCCGGTCATCGACCGGTCGCCGCGTTACGCCAATGCTTTTCTGGCGTTTGGCCACAGTCATCTGGGGCTCACCTTGGGGCCCGTGACCGGCCGTATCATCGCCGACCTTGTCGCGGGACGCGATACCGGCCTCGATTTGTCGCCATATCGCGCTCTGGATCGATAGAGGCGTCGCCGCTCGAAAGAAGGAGTATCAATATGATTGCGTTGAACGAACTGACGGCGGTGGCGGCGGCGAAGGCGATCGCATCCGGGGAAATCTCCAGCGAGGCGCTGACCGTCGCGTGCCTGGATCGCATCGAAGCGCGCGAAGGCGACGTTCGCGCCTGGGCGTATCTCGACCCGGAAGTGGCTTTGGCCAAGGCCCGTGCGCGGGACCAGGAGCAGCGGGATCGAGCGACGCCTCTGGGGCCGTTGCACGGGGTGCCGATTGGCCTCAAGGATATTATCGACACATACGACATGCCGACTGAATATGGATCCCCAATTTATCCGGGGCATCGCCCGGTTGGCGACGCCGCCTGCGCGGCGATGGCGCGTGCGGCGGGGGCGGTCATTCTGGGTAAAACGGTGTCGACGGAATTCGCCCTGATGAATCCGGGGAAAACACGAAACCCCAATAATTTCGCCCACACCCCCGGTGGGTCCTCCAGTGGTTCGGCGGCGTCG
>JAESSL010000235.1 GCA_016764135.1 Alphaproteobacteria bacterium | reverse complement strand
TTTTTCCCGTAGAACCTGTCGCCGATTCCATAACAAAGGCGCGCACGCTGGCTGACAAACCCGGCGACGGTCCGATCATTCTGGCGGATCACGGCGAGAATACGGGCTCCGGCGGCAGTCAGGACATTATGGCCGTACTGGGCGAAGTCATGCGGCAAGGATTAAGCAATGTCGCCGCCGGGCCATTTTGCGACCCGGAAACGGTGCAAACGCTCATCGACGCCGGTATTGGCGCGACAGCTACCGTGCAGCTGGGCGGCAAGACGGACACCCCGTCAATGGGCCTGAAAGGCGAGCCGCTCAAAGTCACGGGCGTGGTGCGCCGTATCACCGATGGCGCCTTTACAGTCACCGGACCAATGTTCACCGGCGTGAAGATGAACATCGGGCGGTGTGTTGTGCTGGATACCGGCGACATCGAAATTGTCGTGAGTGAAGGCCGCTACGAACCCTTCGACACCGGATGCTTTACCCATGCGGGCATAGATCCGACGCGAAAGTCCTTTGTGCTCATCAAATCCCGACAGCATTTTCGGGCCGGATTCGAGCCTATGGCGAAGGGTATTGTGCTGGTCTCCGGCCCCGGTTGCTGTTCCTCGGATTACAGTCTGTTTCCGTGGAAAAACATCCGGCGACCGCTCTATCCTCTGGACCCGGACGCCGAGTCCAATTTACCGTCCCAAAGTTAACCGCCAAATTAGTTAACAGCGGGCCTGTCGGTTAATTCGTATACCCGACGACTTTTTCGCTGAGAATTTCCAACGCTTCCTCCAGCGTATGGCGGGTTCCGTCCGGCGGCAGCACATCGGCGTCGACCGTGCGTCGATGGCTCTCAATCGTCCGCTCCGTCATCACGGGCTTGATGCCAATTTCATCCAGATTCTCGACCGCTTTCTCCATCTCTTCCATGCGACGTTTGGCGTGAACGAGTTGTGAGATCGCCATGCTCTCCACAAACCCGGCGAAGGTCCGCTCATCCACATCGCTAAAGCATTCCAGGACTTCCTTGACCAGACCCTGACGGTGAGCGGCGACCAGACATTCAACGCTGAGCGCCTCGACGCCCTTGATCGTCACGCTGCGAATAATTTTAACGCCGGACGCGTCGCCGACCTTGTCGCTCAGCACCGTCACATTGAAGCCCAATGGCTTCATAAACGCCGCCGCGCGTTCCGCCGCCGGACCGGACAGTAAAAACGGCACCTGATGGCCATAGGAGCTGAACCCACCCATGGCCGCCACATCGACATAATCAATGCCCGCATCAAGCATCGGTTGCCCGATCGCCGCCGTTTGCGGGCCGGTCAGCGTGTTGACGTCCAGAAACAATGTGCCCGGCTTCAGCCATTCCGTCGCCGCTTTCGCCGCGTGTTTCGCCTCCACGCCGGTGACAACCGACATGATGAAACCAGCTTCGCCAATCGAGGGGCCATATTCGCCAGAGATCTCTACGCCGATATCGTGGGCGCGCTGGTTAATCGCCGCGCCGCGCACATTGTCGTGCAAGGCGATATCGACAGACAAAACGCGCCGATCCGCATTGTCGCCCTTAAAGACTTTCACCAGCCCTTTGGTCAGAGCCGTTCCCGCCTCGCCTAGGCCTAATGTTGCGACGACGTTAATATCCGCATCACTCATTGTCAGCATCTCCGCTCTGTATGAAATTCGGCGCAAAGATGAACCACCGCCACGCCCATGTCACGGTGCGCCACAAAAAATTTCACTTTTCCTGATTGAGTCAGTGTGTTTCCCAAACGCCCTCACTAGAATGCCCCCCGATCCAGAACGGGAGGAAGACATGGGATACAATGTGCTGATTACAGCGCCCAAGATTGCGCAAGAGGGCATCGACATGCTCAAGGCGCGCGGCGCCAATTATATTTTGATCAAGGATTATCCGACCGAAGACGAATTGGTCGATCTGGTGGTCAAAAACAAAATCGACGCCATCATCCTGAGCGTCGGTCAAATCAGCGCACGGGTCATCGACGCCGCCACAAATTTGCGGGTGATTTCCAAGCACGGTATTGGCGTCGATAACGCCGATGTCGCCCATGCCACCGCCAAGGGCATTCCCGTCGTCAATGGACGCAACTCCAACTCCCAATCGGTCGCGGAACATGCGCTCGGCATGATCATCGCCCAGTTCAAGGATTTCCGACGTCTGGACCGCGTCACGCGCGGCGAGACCTGGGAAAAGACCTCTTTTCGCGGCATCGAGCTGGCGGGCAAACATGTCGGCGTGATCGGCTTTGGCGGCAATGGCCGCCGCTTCGCGCGATTGTTGAAAGCCTTTGGCGTCAAGGTTTCGGTCTATGATCCGTACCTCAAAGACGCCGTGTTTGCAGAAGAAGGCGTCATTCGCGTCGCCAGCGTTGAAGATTTCATTTCCGACGTCGATGTCGTCAGCATCCATGCGCCGCGCACGTCGGAATCCTATCATATGTTCGACGCTGCATTGATCGGCAAAATGAAACCGACCGCCTATCTGAATAACCCGGCGCGCGGCGGCATCATCGATGAAGACGCGCTGTATGAAGCGCTGCGCGACAATAAAATCGCCGGCGCCGCGCTGGACGTTTTTGAGACCGAGCCGCCCGCCAAGGATCATCCGCTGTTCTCGCTGGAAAACATCATGGTGTCGCCGCATATCGCCGGCATCACCAATGAAGCGATGACCCGGATGGCGACCATGGCGGTCGAGAATGTATATTCTGTTCTTGACGAAACGCCGCTCGATCCAGAATGTTCGATCAATCCGGAAACCCTGCCCAAGGGTTGCCGCGTCGACTAACCCACCCGTTCTCCCGTCACAACATTCGGTCGCCAATGCACGATTTGATTTCGATTCTGGGCTCCTCACAAAGCCCTGAAGAGGTTGAAGCACACTTCGAAAACAGCGCAGATCGCGCCGTCACGCCGTGTTGTGACGGCGATCTGGTTTGGCGGATGTGGGGCGACGGGCCGCCGCTCGTATTGCTCCATGGCGGGTATGGATCCTGGCGGCACTGGATTCGCAACATCCCCGTACTGGCCCAACAATACCGTCTCTATGTACCAGATATGCCGGGCCTGGGTGATTCCGCGACGGTGCCAGCCCCC
>JAESSL010000234.1 GCA_016764135.1 Alphaproteobacteria bacterium | reverse complement strand
TAGGCGCCGGCGTGGGCCGCGAGGATTCCAGCGCGCAGATTATCGGAATGTCCCTCGGGGCGGATTTCGTCCAGGGTTGCCCGGTTTTTCCCTTGAAGAGAGTATGCCTGGGCAAGCGGCAACAGGATCGCTTTTTCGTCCATGCCTCTTTTTCGCGCGGCTTTTAATTCTTTTTCGGCGGATGCGCCATCTCTGCCGCGCAAATAAATCGTGGCGAGATCATAGCGGGCCTGAACATTGTTCGGATCTGCTCTGATGGCGTTTTTAAGCTGGATTACTGCGGATTTAAAATTCCCTTTTTCAAGGTAATCCTTGGCTTCTTCGTGCAGCTTTATGGAATCTTCGCTGACGCTCGCATGAATTGGGGTCGTAAAGAATAAAAATACGGCCAAGCAGACAATCGTTCCGCCATACCGTTTTGGACGGGGAGCATCGAATATTCGACTCATACTCTGATTGACCTTTCCAATGATGGCGGCGCTGCATACAGGGATATAAAATTCCGTAGATGTGTGATTGTTTGCGCCTTAATCTCTGAACTTAAGCGTTTTCATTAAATCGTATAACGTTGGTCGGCTGATCCCCAGAAGTTTTGCGGTTGCCGACACATTATTTTCGGAGAGTTCGAGCGCTTGAGAGATGGCCTTGTGTTCGGCTTTCTCGCGTATTTGCTTCAATGTCAGGAAATTTTCTGTCGTCGTCGCGACGTCGAGACCAAGGTCGTCGGCTGAAATTGTATTGCCTTCGGCTAACACCATGGCGCGTTTGATCTTGTTTTCGATTTCGCGAACATTTCCGGGCCAACGATAATTTCGGATGGCCGTCAGCGCGTCTTTCGTGAAACGGTTAAATTTTTTGTGTAGCGGCTCTTCGAATTTCCGTAAAAAATAATTGGCGAGAAGGACCGCATCACCGTCCCTGTCACGGACAGCGGGTATATGAATGCCGATCTCTTCGATGCGATAGAACAGGTCTTCTCTAAACGAGCCTTCTTGAATCATCTTACCGAGGTCTTGGTTGGTGGCGGAAACAACGCGGACGTTTACCGGGATCGGCTGTCGACCTCCCACGCGTTCGATGGTTCGCTCTTGAAGGAATCGAAGTAATTTTGTCTGTAATAATATTGGCATGTCGCCAATTTCATCGAGCATCAGGGTACCATTATTCGCTTGCTCAACCTTGCCAATAGCCTGCTTGACGGCGCCCGTGAAGGCGCCTTTTTCATGGCCGAATAATTCGCTTTCCAATAGATTTTCCGGGATCGCCGCACAATTAATAGCGACAAACGGCTCTTTGCTGCGAGGGCTGGCGTCGTGTATGGCTCGTGCGAACACCTCTTTGCCGGTGCCGCTCTCTCCCGTTAACAGGATACTGACATCTGATGGTGCGACGCGCCGTGTTGCTTCACAGGCCTTTAGCATCTCTGAACTGGCGGCGATAATGCCACCCAATGGCGTTTCCTGGTCTGCTTGTTGCCGACGGCGAATCTCTTCTTCCAGTTCATATAAATGAATGGCGCGGTCGATAATCATTTTTAAAACGTCGATATCAACGGGTTTTGGATAAAAATCATAGGCGCCGAGGCGAATAGCCTCTACCGCGTTGGCGCGGTCTTCATTCCCGCTGGAAACAATTATTTTGGCTTCGGGCTTGAAGGCGAGGATAGATTCAAGCGTGCTTAAGCCTTCGGTCGCCCCATTCTGATCCGGGGGTAATCCGAGGTCGAGAACGATTATGTTCGGCTCCTCTTTGCGCATGACGGACAAGGCGTCCTTCCGGTTAATGACCAAGTGTACGTCATAATCGTCGAGGGCCCACCGAAGCTGGCTGCCCAAACCGGGGTCGTCTTCAACGAGCAGTAATGTTGGTTTTTCCATAGTCACTCGGCGTCAATCCTATGCTTGCCGGGCCTATGCTTGCCGGGCCTTTGGGTATCGGGCGTCATTCCAGAATGTTTGTCGTCGCGCGGTAAAAGAATGCGCATAATCGTGCCTTCGCCAACCGTACTCTCAACTTCAAGCCGTCCGCCGAGCTGGCGCACTAATTCGCGGGTTTGGTAGGCGCCAAGGCCGTATCCATCCGACTTTTGAGTATCAAGCGGCCGGAACAAGTGGTCTTGTATATAGTCTGCGCTCATTCCGGGTCCGTTATCTTCTATTTCGAGCATTAATGCATTATCATCCATCGTTTGGCGAAACGATACTTTACCGTTTATATCAATGGCCTCAATGGCGTTTTGCAATAAATGATTCAATATCGATTCCAGTTTTTCTTCGTTGACGTAAAAATCTGGCGGTGCGCCCTGAAATGAGACCTCAAGATCCGGCTTTTGTTGGGTCCATGTTCTGGCGATAGAGGCCAGAATATCTGCGATTTTTCTTTTGTCTTCATCACCTTCGCCTCCATCAGCCTTAAATCGCGTGAGCAACTGATTGAGCTGCGTCACTGAATTCCCGACGGTTGCGAGCATGTCTTTTTGAAATTCCGGGTTATCGCCGTGTTTTTTGGCGTTTTGTAATAGTAGCGACATCTGGCTGACGAGGTTTTTGATGTCATGGACGACAAAGGCGAAACGCTGGTTGAACGATTCCAGGCGTCGGGCGTCGGTCAGTTCGTTCATCGCCTTTTCTTCCGCCAGATAGCTGGCGGCTTGCTGACCAACGGTTTTCAGGAGGTCGAAGTCCTCCCAGGTCAGGTCTCGCCGAACTCTCGGGTTTCCAAGAATCAGAAATGCGGAGAGATTGCCTCTGTCGACAATTGGCGTAACCAGCCACGCGCGGTTGTTTTCCTTAATCCATGTGGGGATCTCAATGTCGCCAAATTCTTTGGATGTCGTCTTGGTCGAATCCAGATCAATGACCCGATGGGATCGGTTCAGAGCTGAAATAAAGGGACTGTTTGAGGGCTCCGCTGGCAAACGTTCTCCCATATTCCAGTTTGCACTGGGCAAATACGCCTTGTCTTCAGCGCGCAATACCCAAAGTGCGCCGGCGCTGCAGTCTACGATCGCGGCCGTTGCTCGCACGATGCGTTGCTGCAGGCTGGATTGCCGTTCTTCCGATGCGATGGTCTCGATAAACTGCAGCCACTCCTCCCGATAGTCGTATTTGTAGCTGAAGAAATGTTTGCTGATCCAAAATTTAGCCTGTGCGCGGGCGCTCGCGGATCCTATGAGCGCGGTAAACGCGATGACGGCGCCGAATAAAAAGACTAT
>JAESSL010000233.1 GCA_016764135.1 Alphaproteobacteria bacterium | reverse complement strand
TTATACAGGGCGCCGCCGGGCTCGTTGCGCTCGAAGGGTTTGGCGGACAAAAGGCGCGTTATGTGCCGTCTCTTATCGACGACAAGACGACCGGGTTGTTTGCGGCGCTCGCCATGTCGGCGGCTCTCTATCACCGGCTTGCGACGGGAGAAGGACAGGAGATCGACGTGCCTATGTTTGAAAGCATGGTCTCCTTCACCATGCTGGAGCACCTCTGGGGCGAAAGCTTTGTTCCCGCGAGAGGTCGGGTCGGATCATTGCGCCACGCCACACCCTTGCGGTGGCCATATGAGACGATGGACGGTCATATATGCGCCATGCCCGGCAGCGATAAACATTGGCGTGGCTTGCTGGATGCGCTCGACCGGGACGATTTGAGACACAATCCAATACTCAAAGACCGCGACTCAAGGCGGGAAAATACCGAGGCGGTCATCGCCTTATTGTCAGAATTGATGCTGACTCGCACGACGGAAGACTGGTTGACGTTACTGACCGACGCGGGTGTGCCCTGTATGCGGGTATCGACGCTGGAGGATGTGGTGGCGGACGAGCACCTTGCGGATGTCGGGTTCTGGCACGAGATGGATCATCCAACGGAGGGCCGCGTACGATTGATGAAACCGCCTTATACGCTGGCTAAATCACCCGCCGAGATCAGGCGTCCGCCACCGCGGTTTGGCGAACACACACGCGCCATTCTGGCGGAGCATGGGTTTGATGCAGACACGATTGAATCGTTGGTGTCCGAGGGTGCGGTTCTGGACGAAACCTCCTCATAATTAGGGTGGCCCGATATGATTCTTGAAACAAAGCCGCTTGGCGATGCTTTTGGATTAGAGATTCTCGATGTGGATCTGGCGCCTGCGGATGACGCCGTGTTCGCGGCCATTCGGGATTTGTGGCGCCGCGACCCGCTGATACTGCTCCGGCGCCAGAGTCTGACGGACCGGGAATTGCTGCGGTTCAGCCGCCGGTTTGGAAGGTTGGATGTGAATATCGGCGGCCATGCGCCCAATGAGTTCAATCCGGAGCTGTTATATGTGTCCAATCTGGTTCGTGCGGACGGCAAGCCGGTCGGCGGGTTGGGCAGCAACGAGTTGATCTGGCACACCGATCAGATCTATCGCGACATGCCCGCCAGCGGATCGATCTTTTATGGCGCCGAGATGCCTGAAGGCGTTGGTCGCACATCCTGGTGCAATATGGCGTTGGCCTACGCTGCATTACCGGATGAATTACGGGAGCAAGTCGATGGACGCCGGGCAGTGTGTCGCTATGGCACAAAACGCCCGCTGGCGCAGTTCATGCTGCCGAATGCCGAAAAGACCTTTCGCCGGGACGCGGTGTCTGAGGTGGAAATCCAGAAAATCGAGGCGCGGACTCCCGCTGTGATTCACGACATGGTTTTGGAAAATTCGTCCAATGGCCAGCGCGCGCTTTATATATCGCCGAACCATACCGAGGCGATTGAAGGTCTGGATGCGCGGGATGGCCAGGTTTTGATCGACGCGTTGTTGTCTCATGCGCTGCGAGACGACTTTATTCATACCCATGAATGGCGCAACGGCGATGTCATGTTGTGGGATAACGCGCGATTATTGCACCGCCGCGAAGAATTCGACGCGCGGCTGCCACGCTTGGCGAAGCGCACGACCATTTATATGGATCCTGAGTATTTTGCGGTTCCTGAAATAGAGAAACGAGTTTAGCTGTATGTCTCTGTGAAACCGGTTACACCAACGGTTCGCAAATGTTTTCAGGAGGGCCGGATGACGGACAAAGCTGTTTACGAGGGTTTCGGCGCCTATGACTACATTGTGGTTGGCGCTGGCAGCGCCGGGTGCGTGCTGGCCAATCGCCTGTCCGAAAATGCGACGGTGTTGTTGCTGGAAGCGGGCGGCAAGGACGATTACATCTGGACCAAAATTCCCGTTGGTTATCTGTATTGCATGGGCAATCCACGCGTGGACTGGTGTTACAAGACCGAGGCGGAAGCGGGGTTGAACGGTCGCGTGCTGGATTACCCGCGCGGCAAGGTGCTGGGCGGATGTTCGTCGATCAACGGTATGATTTATATGCGTGGTCAGTCGCGTGATTACGACCAATGGTCACAGCTGGGTAATCCCGGATGGTCTTGGGAAGACGTCATGCCCTACTTCCTGAAATCCGAAGACCAGTACGCGCTGCCCGCCGATGACATGCACGCCTCTGGCGGCGAATGGCGGGTTGAAAATCCGCGCGTGTCCTGGGAGATTCTGGACGCCTTTCGGGACGCCGCCGAGCAGGCCGGCATCCCTAAAACCGAGGACTTCAATCGGGGCGACAATGAAGGGTGCGGTTATTTTCAGGTAAATCAAAAACACGGCGTACGCTGGAACACATCGCGCGCGTTTTTGAAAAAGATAAAAAACCGGCGCAACTTGCGCATCGTTACCCACGCCCATGCGACGCGAATTGATATTCAGGATGGACGCGCCACAGGCTTGTTCTTTGACGTGAAGGGCGCGCCGCAGCGCGCGAGCGCCAACGCCGAAGTTATTCTGGCGGCGGGTTCGGTCGCGTCGCCGCAACTGTTGCAGTTGTCCGGCATTGGCCCCGGCGCTGTGCTGCAGGCGCAGGGCGTTGAAACCCGCCATGATCTTTCCGGCGTTGGTGAAAATTTGCAGGACCATTTGCAGGTCCGCTGCGCCTTTAAAGTTGAAGGCGTGAAAACCTTGAACGAGCGCGCCAATAGCCTGATTGGCAAAATGGGGATTGGCTTGGAGTATCTGCTTTTTCAAAAAGGGCCGATGACGATGGCGCCGTCGCAGCTGGGCGCCTTTGCCAAGACCGATGCGTCGTATGACACGCCCAATGTGCAATATCATGTGCAGCCTCTGACTCTGGACGCCTTTGGCGAACCGCTGCATCCTTTCCCCGCCTTCACCGCCAGCGTGTGCAATCTGCGCCCGGAAAGTCGGGGCACCATCCATATCAAAAGTCCGGATCCCTATGCCGCGCCCGCGATTCGGCCTAATTACCTGAGCGCGGAACGCGACAAAAAGGTGGCGGCGGACGCGGTGCGGTTGACCCGTAAAATCGTGGCGCAACCGGCGCTGCAAAAATATAACCCGGAGGAGTTTAAGCCCGGCCCTCATCTGGATACGGAAGATGAGCTGGTGAAAGCGTCCGGCGATATTTCCACAACGATATTTCACCCCATTGGCACCTGTAAAATGGGGCAAGACCCGATGGCGGTGGTCGATAGTCGCCTTCGGGTACACGGGATCACCGGGTTGCGGGTCGCCGACGCGTCGATTATGCCGACGATCACCAGCGGCAATACAAACTCGCCCACCATCATGATCGCCGAAAAGGCCGCCGAGATGATTAAACAGGATCGTCATGCGCTATAGCGGCGCGGGCGGGCAATCGCGCGACATCAGCATCGGGTCGTTTTCCGAGGCGGCGCGCGC
>JAESSL010000232.1 GCA_016764135.1 Alphaproteobacteria bacterium | reverse complement strand
GGGGATGATCCATTTTGCATTGCGTCGCGCGCGTAACGTGCACCGTCAGAATCTTACCGTCGACAAGGAAGCGCGGCGGCGGCTGAATGGACATGCGAGCAAAGTGCTGTGGCTGACCGGGTTAAGCGGGTCCGGTAAATCAACCATCGCCAATGCGCTAGAGCAGGAGCTGCACAAAAAAGGAATCCGGACGTATATTCTGGATGGCGATAACGTTCGCCATGGGCTTAACAAGGATCTGGGATTCACAAACGCCGACCGGGTAGAAAACATTCGCCGCATCGCTGAGGTCGCCAAGTTGATGGTGGATGCGGGCGTCTTTGTTCTGACCGCGTTTATCTCCCCCTTCCGAAGCGAGCGCGATACGGCGCGGCAAATGTTCGACGCTGGCGAATTTATGGAGATCTACGTCGATGTTCCGTTAGCGGTCGCCGAAGAGCGCGACCCGAAGGGGCTCTATAAAAAGGCGCGGCGCGGCGAACTACCCAATTTTACCGGAATCGACAGCCCCTATGAGGCGCCGACAAATCCGGAATTCCATATCGACGCCGCCAGACCGCTGGATGAAATTGTCGCGGAACTTATGGGATCGCTTGATCTGGACCCAAACTAGCGCCCAGATTACAGGGGGCCGGTGCGCCGTGGTTACGCCGTGGTTTCACCGTAATAGAGTTGGACTGTATGCGTCGCTTCGGCGAAGAAGAGCCAGCGTTCGACGGAAATTCCCGCGAAGCCCAGGAGAGCGGCGACAATCGCCAGTACGGCGCCAAAGCCGCCATCCATTCCCAGCAGCGGCAAGGTCACTATAATTGGCGCCGCCATGCCATAGGTTACGGCGATGCGGCGCAAGCGCGCGGTGTGCTTGCGGGCGACTTTGAAGCCCATTTCCCGCATCAGGTAGTTTTCTTCGCTGTGGGGCGGGTCGAGCAGGCGCACTTTACCCATCGAACGTAAACCCGTTGCGGATTCGATCGTATGTTTGGGCAACGCCGTATCGATGCCGCGCCAGTAAAGGGCCTTTACGGCCCAGGCGACAGCCAGCGAGACGATGACGAGAATGTCGCACCATAGCGTCGCTTCGCCAAAGATGCGAAGCGCGGCGTTCAGAAACAGCGCGCCAGAGGCCAGCGCGAACAATAAATATACCGGCGTCGTCAATCCCGTACGCCATTGCCGGATGGTCGGCAGGGTCGCGTAAATCTGACCGGTGCAAAAGACCGTTGCGACGGCGCCAAGGGTGGCCAGGCCCGCAAACAACCCAACCCAGTGGCGATCTCCAATGTCAAAAATCCAGGCGATCCCAAGAATTAGCGCGGGTGCGTATGTCGCCACCGCCGCAACGCCTTCACGCGATAACCAGGATGACCGCCATTGGCTGAGCGCGCGCCAGGCGCGTTCTGGATGTCCAAGGTGAAAGGTCGAGCTGAGAAGACCCGCGCTGACAAGACCCAGTGAGAGGATCATAGCGACAACGGCGAACCCGACTGAGTCAGGCAGGGCCCCGTGCAGGACGCCAAGACCGATCAGGAACAACAGGCCGTAGCCCGCGCCCGACGCGGTGGTGAAAAGAATTACCGAATAAGCTGGTTTCATACGACCGGGCTCCGTTAACGAGACAACATTTCATCAATCCAGCCGAGGAACCCGCCCTCTGGCGCGACCGCTTCCAATTGCGCAGGCGCGCCCATGTTGGCGGATTTTTGTGCGCCGGGACGCGGCGGCAGGTATTTGTTTGTAGGCCGATACCCCATCTCCGGCATCAGATCCACGGCGCCGCGCGAGGCGCAAAGCTGAGAGACGTCTGATTTCGGATCCGCGAGATCGCCAAAATGCCGGGCGTTTGCAGGGCAGGTCGATACACAGGCGGGAACGCGCTCCGCCTCCGGCAGGTTTTCGTTATAGATCCGGTCAATGCAGAGCGTGCATTTTTTCATCACGTTTGAGGAATCGTCCATTTCCCGCGCGCCGTACGGGCAGGCCCAGGCGCACAGGCCGCACCCGATGCACATATCTTCATCCACCAGGACAATGCCGTCTTCGATGCGTTTATACGAGGCGCCGGTCGGACAGACGGTCACGCAATGCGCGTCTTCGCAATGCAGGCAGGATTTCGGAAAATAGACAGTTCGGCCTGCGCCGCCGTCATCGGTTTCAAACCCGTGGACGCGATTGAGCCAGGCGCCGGTCGGGTTGGCGTCGTAGGCGTTCTGATCCGACAACGGCGCAGGATAGCCGCTTGTGTTCCATTCCTTGCAGTTTACCACGCAGGCGTGGCAGCCGACGCAGGTGTCGAGATCGATGACAAGACCAAGGCGTTTTTCAATACGATGCTGGGGGAGCGAGGTCATTAGTCGTCTCCTCCGGCATCACCGCCATTTTTGGCCATATACGCGACGAAGTCCGGTCGCGGCTCTACGCCCGGCGGTGGCGGCAAGATCGGAAATTGAGGCTCGCTCACGGCGTCTTCCATCTCTGGCGCTTTTTCCAACCGGACACGAAGATCATACCATGCCGCCTGACCGGTCACCGGGTCTGCGGCGGCGTAGCGATAGCCACTGCCCTGTGACGGCAGCAATTCGTCGATCAGATGGTTTAGCAGGAATCCCTTGTTCGATTCCTCAGCGTCGGGCGACAGGTTCCACGCGCCCTTGCGCTTGCCAATTGCATTCCACGTCCACACCGTGTTTTCGTTTACCCCATCCATCACGCGGGCGATGGCCTTGATCCGTCCCTGACGGCTGGAAAGATAGACCCAGTCGCCGGTTTCGATGCCCTTGGACTCCGCCAGCTTGCGCGGAATATACAGAGGGTTCCAGCCATGGATTTGTCGCAGCCAGGCGTTCATGGATCCCCAGGAATGGTACATCGCCGCCGGGCGTTGGGTGATGGCGTGCAATGGAAAATCATCGTCCTTTGCAATTTCGTCTTCCAGCGGGGCGTACCAGAACGGCAGTGGGTCAAAATATTTATCCACTCGCGCTCGATGCTCTTCCGGCGGCTGAATGTCGCCATGGCCTTGCGCCGCGAGGCGAAATTTCTGCATCGGCTCGCTGTAAAGCTGCAGGATCACCGGGTCGGCGGTGGGGTTGAAGCCCAGTTTTTTCGAGAGTTCCAGGTAATCCTTGTTGGCGTGTTTGTAATAAAGCTGGTTGGGCTTCAGCTTGTGCTCCCAGAAACAGCCGTTATCGACGTATTTTTGAAGTTGATCCGGATTCGGAGCGCCTTTGCCTTCCTGATCGCCATTTTCACCGCGCCATCCCATCAGGGAGCCGACGCCCGGCGCGCGCTCATGGTTGGCGATATAATCCGCATAGCCGCCGGGATATTTGGCACTCCCATCGTCATTGGTCATGCCAGGCAGGCCAAGCCGAACGCCGATTTCCAGCAAAACATCCTGGAAGGGCCGAACGTCCCGGTCCAGCTCGACGACCGGTTGCCGGATTGAATCCGCCGCTCGCTCGGCGCCTGAAATCGGACGGTCGAGCATGGAGATGCAGTCCCAGCGCTCCAGATAGGTGGTGTCCGGCAGGATCAGATCCGCATAGGGGACCGTCTCGGAGAAAAAGGCGTCCGAATAGATGATCTTCGGAATTTTGTATTCGCCGTCGGCATCCTTATCCGTCAGCATCTTGATGGTTTCCTGCGTGCTCATGGACGAATTCCAACCCATGTTGGCCATGAACATGAACAACACATCGACGGAATACGGATCGCCGCGATGCGCGTTGCCGATCACCGTGTGCATCATGCCATGGCACGCCAGCGGCGCATCCCATGAAAACGCCTTGTCGATGCGGATCGGTTGGCCTTCGGCATCCACCACCAGATCTTCCGGACCCCGGGGGAAGCCGAGCGGCGGTCCGCCCATCGCTTGGCCGGGGATCACTGTGCCCGGCTTGCCCCCAGGCGTC
>JAESSL010000231.1 GCA_016764135.1 Alphaproteobacteria bacterium | reverse complement strand
GCGCCGCTGCACGCCGCCAGCAATGGCAGAAATGCGACAACACGGAAATTATCCGGATCGGGACGCAACATAATGAGAACCCCGATAAACCCGACAGCGACCGCCGACCACCGCCGCCACCCGACGCGCTCGCCCAACATTGGCCCCGCCAGCGCGGTAATGACCAGCGGCCCGGAGAACGACAGCGCGGTCACATCCGCCAACGGCAACAGCCCGATGCTGGTGACCATCAGAAATTGCGTGATCACCAGAAACCCCGCCCGGATGGATTGTCCGCGCACATTATGGATGCGAAGCGAGCCGAGCCCGCCGCTGCGCCAGGCGATCAAGGCGATAGGAATAAATACAAACGCCGCCCGAAGCGCGATCAGCTGCCCCGGCGGATAGTCGCCGGTCAGGGTTTTCAGAAAACCATTATTCAAGGTCAACAGGGCCATCCCGACGACCATGCAAATAATGCCACGAATCGAACCTGAAAGCGGCGCGCCAGTCATCGACAACAATCCCGAAACGAGATTTTAGGGAGGCTCATGTCCTGTGTATTCCTGTAAATTTGTCGCCGGCAGTCTTAAAGCGATCCAAAAGCGCCGACCCGCGAGGGCGCCTCTGTGATCGTGATCCAAGCTGAACCTCAGGCGGCGCCGAGATAATCTGAAAGTATTCGATTTAGCGAAACGGCCCGCGACGCATATGCGGAACCATGTTGGCCCGCGCTTCTTTCATGGTCACAAAAGTCGATTTCGCCGGTTGAGGCGGGGGCAGATGCTTCATCCAGTTTCGCTTGCGGTTTCGCTCCACCGCCAGCGCCGACAGGCAAATCATGGCGAACAACGCGACGGGCACAATGATCAGAGTCGTCGTGGAGGATATGCCGAACGCCAGATTGATCATCGTCAGGATCAACAAAAAAGGCACAACCTGCATGACAAACGCCAACACGAAAACGCCCGCCCAGATCAGGACATAACCGATATCCGATAGAGAGATATGGCTCAGTCGCTGAAGGCTGATCATGGTTTTATCACGCGGTCGCGCCGCCATCGACGACGAGTTCAGACCCGGTGACATGGCGGCTTTCATCCGACGCCAGAAACAGCGCCGCCCACGCCACATCGTCCGGCGTCCCAAGTTCACCCAGCGGCACCGCTTTGGTTCGATTGGCGACGCCCGTTTCCAGATCTCCCCAGCCATGGACCAGAACATCATTGCCCAACGGCGTCGGCACCATGCCCGGATGGATGGAGTTGCACCGGATATGATACCCGGACCGGCCACAATGAAGCGCCACGGATTTGGTCAATTGACGCACGCCGCCCTTGCTGGCGCCGTACGCGGTCAAATCCTTGGTTCCCCGCAATCCGGCGATAGAGGAAATATTGACGATGGAGCCGCCGCCCCGCACCTTCATGGGTTTGATGGCCGCCTGGCAGCCCAGAAAAACCCCTTCCAGGTTGATTTCCTGAACAAAGCGCCATTCATCCAGCGTCATGTCTTCAATATTCTGACTGCCGCCGGTGCCAAAAACACCTGCGTTATTCACCAGAATATCGACGCCGCCATTCTGTTTCACAACATCATCCATGACGCGCGCCCAATCTTCCGCACTGCGCACATCCTGTTCGATAAAGCGGGCGGAGCCGGAATTCGACCCGGCCAACGTCGCGGCGATATCGGCCGCGACGGCCTCGCCGGCCGCTGCGTTGCGATCGGTCAGGATGACCACCGCGCCTTCGTCGGCGAACCGGCGCGACATCGCCTCGCCCAGCCCCGAACCGCCGCCCGTAATGACGGCGACTTTTCCGCTCAATCGATCCATGGATATCTGTCCCTAACTAGCCGCCGTAAAAAACTTTATCGCCCAGCTCGCGCATTTCCAGAATGGCGTCATCGGCGCGCCCTTCGGGTTCGACGGCGACATTCGCGCTGATCACTTCGCCAACGACAATATGGTGGTCGCCTTGTTCGACGATTTCCACAACCTTGCATTCCACGCTCGCGGGCGCGTTTTGCAGGATGGGGGCGCCGGTTTCAGCGCCGGGCTTGAACGGCTCGCCGCTGATTTTATCGCCATCAACTTCAGACGGTTTGAAAAACCCGAACGCCAGACCCTGCTGGCCCTTGCCAAGCATGTTCAAAGCAAAGCCGCGGGAATCTTTCACCATGCCATAGATCGACGAATCCGCTTTGACGCCAATCGCAAGAAGCGGCGGATTAAACGATGTCTGCGTCACCCAGTTTACGGTCGCCGCCGCCAGCGATCCGTCGCCGCCCTTGGCCGTCATCACGTAGATGCCATACGGAATCATCCGCAGCGCTGTTTTCTTCGCGTCACCGTCCATCGAAACGATCTCCCCTGTAATTTTCCGTTTAAGTTGCATCGATCCTAAGGCGACCAGAACGCGACAACAAGGTTATGCTGACAGGCTGGCGATATCGGGCGTGGGCCGTGCGGTTCTCGGATCGGCGGCAAAGACGCGCTCCAGCGACTTCGCAACGCCCAGAATGAACCGGTCGTCATGATGGCGCCCGCAAATTTGCAATCCAAACGGCGTTCCCGTTGGCTCCAGCCCGCACGGCAAGTTGGTGACCGGATTGCCGGGGATCGTCAGACCCCAGGTCAACGACATCCATTCCACATAATCGTCCAGCTTCTGACCATCAATCTCATCGCAATAGAGCTGCTCGACCGGGAACGGCGGCACCGCGACGGTCGGGCAAATCAGAATGTCCACATCTTCAAAGAAGCGCTGCATTTCGCGATAGAGATTGGTTTGTTCCGCCGTCGCCCAGGCGATATCCGTCGCGCTCAGTTTTTGACCAGCTTCGTAATTATTTTTGACGTTGGCGCCCAGTTCGTCGCCGCGCGTCTCGTACAGGTCTTTGTAGCGCGCCAGATATTGCAACGCGCGCAAGACCCAGTTTGTTTTTCGGACGGTTGATAGATTGGGCTCGGTCCAGATACATTCGCGGAACGCCGATTTGAAGATACTCACCCGATCCTCAAAGGTCGCGCGGATGCGCTTGTCCACGATGGCGAAACCGAGATCCGTGGACACCGCGATTTTCAGCTTTGACAAATCAACTTCCGGCACGCCCTTGAACAGGTTCTGGCGCATCGGCGACGACATGGGGTCGGACCGGTCGAACCGCGCCATGGTCGAGAACATCATCGCCGCGTCATCCACGTTGCGCGCCATCGGTCCCTGAACGCCAAAGGTAGTGTAGCCAAACGCGCGCTTCTCCACCGGCACCAGCCCCGGCGTGCTGCGATGGGAAACCACGCCGCAGATCGCGGCGGGAATGCGTAGGCTGCCGCCCGTATCAGACCCGGTGGCGATGGGCGTCATATTGGTGGCCAAGGCCACCGCCGACCCGCCAGACGAGCCGCCACAGATACGCGCGGGGTCAAACGGATTGCCCGTCGCCCCCCAGACTTTGTTGGTGGTATTTGCGCCCGCGCCGAATTCCGGCGTGTTCGTCTTGCAAAACACGATGGCGCCCGCGGCGCGCAAATTAGCGACGAGATTGTCGTCCTTATCCGGCACATTGTCCTTAAACAAAAACGACCCATAGGTGGTCAAAAGACCCTCGGTATCGTTTAGATCCTTCACTGCAAGCGGCAGTCCGTGCAGTACGCCCAGATCGTCGCCGCGCATCACCGCATCTTCGGCCGCCTTGGCCTCCACCCGCGCGCGCTCATACCCTTTCGCCGTCACCGCGTTGACGGTGGGGTTCACGGCCTCGATCCGCGCAATGCAGGATTCCAGCAATTCCACCGGCGACAGACTCTTGTCGCCAATCCGGCGTCTCGCTTCGGTTGCGGTCAGTTCACATGCTTCGGTCATTTCTATCCCCTATTCCGGCGCCGCCAACGCCCGGATATCGGGTATTGGCCTTTTGGTTACACCGTTGCGCGACAAAAGTTCTTCAAGCGCATGGGCGACGCCCAGTACAAACCGGTCGCCATGGCGCGGCCCGACGATCTGGATGCCGAACGGCGTCCCCGTCTCATCATACCCACAGGGCAATGCGACGACGGGGTGACCGGTCAGGGTCAACCAGGAGGATATCGCCGAGGCGCTGATGTAATGATCCATCTTCACGCCGTTGATCTCCTCCGGCGCGCGCTGGTCATAGGGGAACGGCGGGATTGGCGCGCCGGGGCAGATCAGGATATCGATATCCTCGAAAAACGATTGGAACCCGCGATAAAGCCGCGTCTGCTCCGTGTTCGCCCAGGCGATCTCCTCGACCGTCATCTTGAGCCCGGCTTCGATGTTGAACAGCACATTGGCGCCCAGTTGATCGCGATGTTTTTCGTAGCGTTCCTTGTGATTGCCGACGAAATAAACGCCGCGCAAGATCCAGAACACATCATTCGCCGTTGCAAAATCCGGATCGCGATCCACGCAGGACCCAAACACAGGCCCGTAATGCGCCAGCGTCTTGCGAAAGACTTTACGCATGCCATTATCCACCGGCGCCCCGCCCAGATCTTCCGACACCGCTACGCGCAGACCGCCAAGGTCAACATTGTCGATCCGGCGCAACGCATCCACATCATGGGGAAAAGACATTGGGTCGATCATGTCCTCGCCCGCCATGCCGGACAGCAGCAACGCCGTGTCTTCTACCGTTCGCGCCATCGGCCCGAGCGTCCCGTAATTGGACAATCCCAACGCCCGTCGATCGGAGGGAACCAGCCCCACGGTCGGGCGAAGGGCCACCACGCCGTTATAGGTCGCTGGACGTCGCAGGCTGCCGCCCGTGTCCGACCCGGTGCACAGCGGTAACATATTCGTCGCCAGCGCCGCCGCCGACCCGCCGGACGAGCCGCCCGCCGTGCGCGTAATATCGAAAGGATTCACCGTTGGCCCGTACACCGCGTTGTTGGTGTTGCCGCCGGCGCCAAATTCCGGCGTGTTGGTTTTCGCCAGCACAATCGCGCCCGCCTTGCGCAAGGCCGCAACCATGCGCTCGTCTTTTTCCGGGATGTGATCGGCGTAAAGGGGCGACCCGTAAGTCGTGCGCAGCCCTTCGGTGTCGTTCAAATCCTTCACCCCGATGGGCAAACCATGCAGCGGCGGCAGATCATCGCCACGCAACAGGGCGTCCGTCGCGACGCGGGCTTCGTCGCGGGCGCGGTCGTAACAGGTCGCGACAACAGCGTTAATGGTGGGGTTCACCATTTCGATGCGCGCGATGCAGGATTCCAGCAACTCGATGGGCGACAGACGCTTGCGCCCGATCAGCCGCCGCGCCTCAACCGCGCTCAGATCACAAGGCTCATTCATCGCCGATACTCCATCGTTAGGCGCAGATTAGCTCTGCGCAGGCGGGTTTTCACCCAAATCCCAGAACAAGCCCGTCATAAGGCGCAGCCCCTCGCGCGCCACCGACGCCAGCATATGCTCATTGGGCGCATGTTGAGAACACGCGGCGTAGGAATGCGGCACCCAGACCGTCGGCAACCCCAGCACATCGGCAAACACGTCATTGGGTAGCGACCCGCCCAGACTGGGCAGAACGGCGGGTTCCTTGCCCGTGGTTTTTTGCAGCGACGCAACCGCCCATTCCACCCAGGGATTGTCCGGGCTCAATCGCGTTGCGCGCATATAACTGTCCCGGGACATCGATAATTCGACCATGGGAAACCCGCGTGCGTCCAGATAGCGGCGAAGCGCAGGCATGAATTCTTCCGGATCGACGCCCACCGTGAAACGGATCTGACAATGGGCGAAGGCCGAAGGCGGGATCGCATTAACGGGGTGCTCGGGGTTCCCGGTCTTGAAGGCGAGCACCTCGAAACTGTTCCAGGCGAAGACCTTCTCCGGCCCGGTCAGGCCAGGCTCACCCCAATCCGGATCAATTTCGGGCGCATCCGCCCCGCCATCAATCACCAGATTATGGACCGCGTTGCGCACCGCGTCGGGAATGCCGTCCGGGCGCCATTCGGGCACGTAGAGCTCACCCGTCGCCGAGGTCAGGCTGGCGATCGCGTGGGCGAGGATAACGCCGGGGTTGGACAACAGCCCGCCCCAATTGCCGGAATGATGGCCGCCATCGCGCAAATCCACGGTCATGGTGAAATTGTAGTTGCCGCGCGCGCCCAGAAAGATCGTCGGGCGAACGGGACTGAGGCGCGGCCCATCGGACGCGATCAGAACATCGGCGGCGAACAGGTCGCGATTTTCCTCGCACACCTGTCGCAGTCCCGGCGACCCGGTTTCCTCACCGGTTTCAATCAGGATTTTGGAGTTGAAGCCCATGGCGCCGCGCGTTTCCAAAACAGTCTTGAGCGCCGCCAGATTGATGCTGTGCTGGCCCTTGTTGTCGGCCGTACCGCGCCCGTATATCCGGTCGCCTTCCTGAGTCAAAACCCAAGGCGACAGACCGTCGCGCCATTGATCGTCATAACCGTTCACGACATCGCCATGGCCGTACATCAGCATCGTGGGCAGATCGTCGCTCTCGTGACGTTGCGCCAACAGGAACGGTCCGCGGCCCGAAACGGGGTTCTCGATGATTTGCCGCTCATACCCCATAGCGTCCAGCAAGGGGCCCATTTCATCGTTGAGATATTGATGGAGCACCGCATGGCGTTCTGGATTTTGACTTTCTGTCTTGATCGCGACGCGGCGCGTCAGATCTTCGACAAAGCCCCCCTCATCGAAATACGCTTCTATCTGTTCGACCGCCTGGCTGCGCGACATGCTTCATTCTCCCGCCTGTATTCTAACAATTAATTTCACGATAAAGTGACGGCGCCAATCCAGTGTGGTCAAGCGGGATTATTGCAGACGTCGACGCATTTTGGCAGGATCAAGACATGCATCAATCCATGTTTCATCTACGCACCCTCATTGTCCTTGGACTATTTATCGTCGCGTCGCCGGTATTGGCCGCATCTCTGGAGCTTCAACGAGGCGAAGCGGCGCTGAAGGCGAGTGATTACGCCGCTGCCATCGCGTTGTTCAAATCGGCGACGGCGACGGAGTCTGACCAACCGGCGGCGCTCATGGGCTGGGGCGACGCACTGGCGGGCGCAGGGGATCGGGACGGCGCAGTCCAGCGATACAAAAAAGCGTTGGCG
>JAESSL010000230.1 GCA_016764135.1 Alphaproteobacteria bacterium | reverse complement strand
GATTGTTCCACCATCGACGTTGAATCCTCGCGCGCCGTTACGGTGGAGGCGGCGAAACGGGGCCTGGATATGTTGGACGCGCCGGTTTCCGGCGGCGTTGGCGGCGCGGAAGCCGGGACGCTGACATTTATGGTCGGTGGCTCCGACGCGGCGTTTGAACGGGGCAAAGCAATTCTGGACGCCATGGGCAAGACGATCGTTCATACCGGCGCCAGCGGAAATGGTCAGGTCGCCAAGATCTGTAACAACATGATCCTGGGCGCGACCATGATTGCGGTTAGCGAAGGGTTCGTGATGGCGAAAAACCTGGTGTTGGATCAACAAAAGCTGTTCGACATCGTTTCCACCTCGTCCGGGTCCTGTTTTGCGCTGACGTCGCATTGTCCGGTGCCGGGGCCCGTGCCTGAATCCGCCGCCAATCGCGATTTCACCGCCGGATTTACCGCCGCGATGATGCTGAAAGATCTGAAACTCGCGCAATCCGCTGCACAAACCGCCGGCGTTGCGACCCCTATGGGCGCCGCTGCGGCCGCGATGTTCGGGTTATTTTGTGCTGCAGGTAATGAAAAACTGGATTATTCCGGAATAATTAAGCTAATTCAGGGAAAGTAGTTAAAAATATTGCGGATAATACGAAAGTATGCATAATAATTGCTTACAAGTAATATAAAATAGGAAAGGTGATGAAATATGGTTGTAAAAACGGATTACCTTCAATCAATTCACTTGATTGAACGCCTTCACCGCCAGTTTCTTGAAGTTGTCAAAAATGAACTCGACCGACATGGATATCAGGACGTTAATAATATCCAGTCGGTCATCCTCTATAATATCGGTGAGGATGAATTGACGGTCGGCGAGTTGACCAATCGCGGGTATTATCTGGGATCGAACGTTTCCTATAATGTGCGGAAAATGGTCGAAAACGGTTATTTGATCCAGGAGCGCTCGACCCATGACCGTCGCTCTATCCGGGTGCGGTTGTCGGATCGAGGGCTGGCGTTGCGCAAGATCGTCGATTCCATGTTTGATCGCCACGCAGAACGTATTGGCGACGATACGGTGCCGGTTGAGGATTTGAAAAAGGCCAATACAATCTTGCTCCGGTTGGAGCGGTTCTGGAGTGGCGGCATGGGATTTGGCATCAGTCGGCTGTAACCGTCCGGCAGTTGTCAGAACGGCGCCAGGACTCCGGCGGTATGCTGGTCCGGAGCTCTGGCGTTCAAGCACCCGAGTTTCTAAGATCAGGGCGTAGAATAGAGACGGGGGTTGATCGAGACGATGGCGCGTCAAAATGAGGATGGCGTAATTCTGGAGTTTTTGCACGTTGGCCGCTACGTAAGGGTATCGGCGATTGATACAAAAACGGGGACCGAAGTTTCAATTGTCGGCGATCCCGCGCAAGGCGAAGCGGCGCTCCAGCGCGTCGCTATCCTCAAACTTCACTATGTCATGAATAAGAACGCGTCTGATACGGCCACAACAGGGCGTGATCGACTGGTCTAGCGCGTTGCATCCAGGCGGGCGGATCTGCTTATGAAGGCCAGTCGAAAGACTGGCTTTTGTTGCGTTTGGCGTTGTGCAGGCTGCGTTCGAGTTAGCGCTGGGTTTGGGTTAGCGAAGGATGCGGGACGGGCGACTGTCGGTTTTACCCAGGCCAATTCGTTTTGCAAAATTTGACCGTTGCGCTGAATAATTCGGCGCCACCATGGGGTAATCCGGCTTCAGGCCCCATTTAGATCGGTACTGGTCCGGCGTCAGGCTGTAGGTCGTGCGAAGATGGCGTTTCAGCATCTTCAGTTTTTTACCGTCTTCCAGACAAACAATGTAATCCGGCGTGATGGATTTTTTAATGGGCACTGCGGGCCGCAGATTGTGCGCCGCGTCGACAGCGCCATTTTTAACGCCGTTCAGTCCCGAAAACGCATTGTAGACGTTACTTATGACATCGGGAATGCTGGACGGTTGCACCGTATTGTTTCCGACATAGGCCGAAACGACCTTGGCCGTCATACGCAAAATATTGGCGCGATCATTTTCGCCCTCTGGCCGAGAATTCATAAGTGTCCACCCACTAATTATTCGCAACGCAACTTGGTACGCGAAGCAAAACCCATTCGCGAAGATTGTGTAAATTACACGGATTGTTTCTATTTTGTCAAATAAGCGTCACTTTTTGACAGTATCAAGGGATGTATAAAATAAAAAACATAGTAAAATTTTATTTTTGATTCTGAATATAACAATATGTAGGGGGGTAATTAAAAAAATTACTATATACTGTGGCGGTTTGTATTGCCCCAAAGTTAATTTAATCTCATTTTCGGTTATTTTTTCTATCTGAGGATTTAGAAAATAAGCGCGTTCGGTGAGTAATGACGAAATTTTGACTTCCTTCGAAAACGCGCAATAATTTGTGCGAAGGGTGGTTTCCAGACACGACATATGGTATTTGGCGTCACTTACAGATTAACATTTTCAAGGGTGGGATCAGGTGTTTCCAGCATGTTGAAAAGTGTTGTTGCCGTTGCGTCGGATCATGGCGGTTTCGACCTCAAACTGGCGATCGTGAAATATCTTGAAGATTTGGGATGCGAAGTTCTCGATCTTGGGACCAATAGCCTCGATTCAGTGGATTATCCTGAATTCGCTAATCTCATGGCGACTGCAATCAAGGATGGTCGCTGCGAGCGGGGCATTCTGTTTTGTGGAACCGGGATTGGAATTTCGATTGCAGCCAATCGGCATCGGCACATTCGCGCGGCGAATTGTCACAATGTGACCGAGGCGCGCCTGTGCCGCGCGCACAACAACGCCAATGTTCTGGCGCTTGGTGGGCGGACGATCGGGCTGGAAGTGGCGATGGATTGCGTGCGCGTGTTCTTGCAGACCGAATTCGAAGGCGGTAGACACGCCCGGCGCATTGCGAAAATGTCTGATTAACCGTTCGTTCGATCACCTCTTCGGTCGATCAAATTTTCGTATTGGGGCTTAAATCAGAGTTTCGTCGGCGTATATAGCGAGCAAGCGATCTAAACTGGAATTGGGAAACAGACGAGCCATGTCGGAAAACGACGCCTCTTTCATTGCCGCGAGCGGCTTTTTTACGCAGGATTTGCGGGATGCGGACCCTGCGGTCTTTGCGTCCATTGACGATGAATTACGCCGTCAGCAGGATCAGATCGAATTGATCGCCTCTGAAAATATCGTGAGCAAAGCGGTGTTGCAGGCGGCTGGGTCGGTCATGACGAATAAATACGCTGAAGGCTATTCCGGCCGTCGATATTATGGCGGCTGCGGGTTTGTCGATGTGGCGGAGGATCTGGCGATCGAACGCGCCAAGGCTTTGTTTGGCTGCGGTTTCGCCAATGTGCAACCCCATGCAGGCGCGCAGGCCAATGGCGCGGTCTATCTCGCATTGTTGAAGGGCGGCGATACGATCATGGGCATGTCTCTGGCGGCGGGGGGGCATTTGACCCACGGCGCGCCGCCAAATATTTCCGGTAAGTGGCTGAACGCGGTGCAATATGGCGTGCGCCGACAGGACGCGCGGGTTGATTTTGACGAAGTGGAAGCCTTGGCGCGGGAGCATAAGCCGAAGCTCATCGTCGCGGGCGGCTCGGCCTATCCCCGTCATCTGGATTTCAAGCGCTTTCGCGAAATCGCGGATTCCGTCGGCGCCTATCTGATGGTGGATATGGCGCATTTTGCGGGGCTCGTCGCGGCCGGCGTGCATCCGTCGCCGATGGAATACGCCGATGCGGTCACAACCACGACGCATAAAACCCTGCGTGGGCCGCGTGGCGGCATGATTTTGACCAATGACGAAGTCATTGCGAAAAAGATCAATTCTGCGGTCTTTCCGGGTCTTCAGGGCGGCCCCCTGATGCATATCATCGCCGCCAAGGCGGTCGCGTTTCAAGAAGCGCTGCAACCGTCGTTCCGGGTGTATTCCAAAGCCATCGTCGCCAATGCGAAGGCGCTGGCCGCCCGCATGCTGGAATATCTAAATGACCAGACCTCGTGTGCGCATATCTCTCGTCAGATGCAGGAGCGGGTGAGGTCTCATTTCTCGGCGGAGAAAATGGTCACAGGGGTTTTGGATGTTTATCG
>JAESSL010000229.1 GCA_016764135.1 Alphaproteobacteria bacterium | reverse complement strand
GTTTCTGAAGAAATAAAGCATTTAGCGGCGTGTAGTCAGGGGCTGCGCGCCGCAACGCTATTGTGAGTCGCATCGCCCGAAAATAGCGTTGGTGGTCGCTACGCTTTGATTAGAGTAACATTTATAGTAATATTTACCGTATGGATGAACTCAATCCTACCCAGCCCGGAGCGCAAAAAGGAACCGGACCGACTCTGTTTTTAAGTCTGTTCCTTCTATTGCTCGCATTTTTTATTCTTCTCAATGCGATCTCGGTTCGAGACGATGCGAAAACCCGCGCCCTGATTGATTCACTGGTGATGACGTTTCAGCCGCCTAAGAACCTTGAAACATCGAAATTTAACTTCATCTCAGCGCTGGGAGAGACGCCCAGCGCTGAAGAATTGATGCGTTCGATGAAACAAAGTTGGGACGGCGCGACGCCGCATACCAAAGTTCAACAGCTCTCATCGGGTCGCGTCATGCTGGTGACAGCGCCGCTGAACGAGTACTTTATCGGGCGGGAATCGACAATTCGGGGCGACCGTCAGGATTTGATTGAACAGGTGGCGCAAACGCTTGCGGCCAAGGGAGACGGCTTGGTGAACGAACTCCAATTTGTTCTTGATCCTGATGGCGTGAAGGACCGGTCCGGCAAAGTTGTCGAAGGCGTGCAGATGGCGCGTCTTGCGGAATTTGTGAGATTACTGATCGCGCGCGGCGCGCCGCCGGATACGGTGACTGTTGGTTTCAAAAGCGGGTTAGAGCGAAATCTGCAGCTTCGATATTTTGTGCGGGACGAGGCGCGCGCCTATTTGACCTTTGATGAATTGGCGCAATAGATCATGGCGGCGTCGACAAATTCACATGGTTCGAAAAATTCGCCAATCTGGCTAATGACATTTGGCGATGTGACGGCGCTAATGCTGACATTTTTCATCATGTTATTTGCAACGACGGAAACGCCCTCGGAGAAGTGGGCGGCGATCAGTGGAAGCATGGAGACGATGTTTCGGTTCGATGAATCGGGCTATTCGGCAATCCCGAATTCCAATCAAGCCGTGGCGACGGTGGATCTGGAGCCTTCGCTGTCCATCGCTTATCTGGAAAAAGTCTTTCGCGATAATTTAAAAAGTGATGCGGTGTTGAAAAACGCCACAATTCGGCTTCTGGACGACCGGTTGGTGATATCGCTGCCGACCAGCGTTTTGTTCGCCGAAGGCAGTGCGGCGCTGGAAGACGGCGCGCGAGACGCCATTTTCCGGTTTGTCGGCGTGTTCCGGAATATCGGGAACCAGATTGAAATCCGAGGACATGCGGAACCATCGGACGCACGGGATGACGCGTTGAACCCGGAGGCTGAGTCGGTCGCGGACAAGACCGTTGCGAATAAATTAGGGCAATCGACCTGGCGGTTGTCGCTGGCGCGCGCGGTCGGGGTGGCGAAAGTGTTCCGCGACAGCGGCTATGGCGGTGAATTTCATGTTTTGGGGGTTGGCGCTTCTCGCTATAAACATCTAAACGATAAAATCCCGGAAGCGCAACGTCAGGCGTTGGCGCGGCGGGTGGATATCGTCGTTTACGCAACAACAAGAACGCTGTGATGATCCCGTGGCGCATTTTCTCATTTGGTCTGGCGCTGACAATTATGTTGTCGGCGTCTCTTGGCTGGGCCGCTGAAGAGGTAAAGGTGCGTGGCGGGGCGCATGAAGGCTTTGGCCGTCTGGTTTTTGAATGGCGCAAGACGGTTGGATATACGGCGAAGGTTTCCGGAGACGTTTTGTCTGTTCGGTTCGAGCGGCCGATGTTCGCCCGCCTGGACTTTGCCGTGGCGAAATTACGCGATCATGTCCAGAGCGCGCGAATTTCAAAAGACGGAAAAGTAGCGATCATCCGTCTGAACGGGGCGTACAGCGTTTCGTCATTTCGCAGCAAAACTTCGATAATTGTTGATTTTCGGCCTGGCGCCGCACCGCGCCCGGCCGTTAAGAAACCGACGGTAAAAAAGAAAAGCCGCCCCAATCTTCGGGTTCGGGTTGGAGAACATCCAACCTATACGCGTCTGGTTTTCGACTGGAAAACGCCGACCCGCTATACGGTCAAAAATAAGGGAGGCGACGTGACGGTTTCCTTCGCGGCGCCGGCTTCGGTGAACGAGGCTCGTCTGACGTCGCGTCTGCCAAAATCGGTGCGGCTTGGAGGGGTGACGGAAACCAGGGGCGGGATCACACTGTCGTTCAAAGTATCGCCCGATGCGCGTACGCGCCATTTTGTGTCGCAAAACAGGGTCGTTGTCGATGTTCTTGACGGCCCACCGCAAAAACAATCCAGCGCCGTAAAACCGGGGGCGACCAAAAAGCTGGCGGCGACCAAAAAGAAAGATTCGGCGGAAGCGCTGAAACCCAAAGCGACAGCCGCAAAATCCGCTGCTCCCAAGGCGCCGAAAGAGACGATCCCAAATCAAAAGTCGCCAGAATCGAAAGCGCCAGAACAGCAGACCGCCGCAGTAAAGGCGCCGGCGCCGCAGACTCTTGCGTCTAAAGCTAAAGATAGCGCGCCGACGCCGACTTTGCCCCCGGTGGTCCAGAAGGCTGGGGCCGAAAACTCCCGGCCCGAGAAATCCGGTTCCGAGAATCATGGGGTCCAAAAGGTCGGCGCGGGTGCAGAAGCGCCGAAAAGCCTGCTGCCCGCGCCGCCGTCGAAACTGGCCGCGCCACAGCCCTCAAATCAGGCGGCAGCGAGTTCCGTTGGAAAGATTCAAGACGCCAAGGCTCTTGGCGACAAGATCCGGGCTGCTGCGGCGCGCGCCACCGGATCGCTCCCGGCAGTCGCCGCTAAGGCGGAGCAAAGCACGGCGCCGGGACCTGTGGCGCCAGAACCGGCGGCGCCGGACACCGCCACAGCCGAGGCGCCCGTATCGACGCAGCCGGACGCGATCGTCAAATTTCGAAAATCCACCGATGCGGATCAACGCAAACGGCGAACTGGGAAAACCGCGGTCAGCCTGAAATTTGAGTGGCCAGAACCCGTCGGCGCGGCGGTTTTTCAGCGCGCCGGGTATACCTGGATCGTTTTTGATAAACGTAAACCGCTTGATTTGGCGCAAATGCGTCAGGACAGTCGGGGCGTTGTAACCAAAATTGAACAATTGCCGATTTCAAACGCCAGCGTTATTCGAGTCTCGACGGGGCCGGAATTTCATCCCCGCGTCCGGCAGGACGGACTGGACTGGATCGTCGAATTCGTTACCCAAAAAACGCGACCTGAAGTCCCGATTCCGGTGGAGCCTAATCCCGAAGCGGAGGGCGGGGCGCAGCTCTTCATTCCCGCGACGGAAATTGGAAAAGTTATGGTTTTGCCCGACCCCGAGGTCGGCGATGAATTGCAAATAGCGACCTTGCGCGCGCCGGGACAGGGCATCAAAGGGGATCGGACCTATCCGGAATTTCGCCTTCTGGGTTCGGTTCAGGGCGTCGTCATGCAGCCTCTGAGCGATGATGTCGCTTTGCGTCGCAGACCTGAAGGGCTGGTCGTGTCCATGCCCGGGGGATTGTACATTTCGGATTTGGCGCCCGACTATTCGGGGCAATCTAATCGTAATCTGGAATCGCGCCGTTTGTTCAAAGTACTGAGCTGGGCTCGTACGAGCGAAGAC
>JAESSL010000228.1 GCA_016764135.1 Alphaproteobacteria bacterium | reverse complement strand
GCGCCGCGCCGAACCAACAAGCCATTCCCGCCGTCGACTACCTGATGAAGACCGAAAAGGTTGAGCGTTGGGTTCTGGCGGGTACGGATTATGTTTATCCGCGCACGACCAACAAAATTCTTGAGACCTATCTCAAAGCCAAAGGCGTTCCCGCTAGCGACATCATGATCAACTACACGCCGTTTGGTCATTCCGATTGGCAAACAATCGTCGCCGATATCAAAAAATTCGGCTCCGCTGGTAAAAAGACCGCCGTCGTCTCCACCATCAATGGCGACGCCAACGTGCCGTTCTATAAAGAGCTCGGCAATCAGGGCATCAAGGCCGAAGACATCCCCGTCATCGCGTTCTCCGTCGGTGAAGAAGAGCTGGCCGGTCTGGACACCAAGCCTCTGGTCGGTCACCTGGCCGCCTGGAACTACTTCATGTCGATCGACACACCTGAAAATGACGCCTTCATCGCGAAATGGCAGAAGTTCATCAAGAACGACAAGCGCGTGACCAACGATCCGATGGAAGCCCACTACATCGGGTTCCAGATGTGGGTTAAGGCCGTCACACAAGCTGGCAGCACCAAGACCGATGCGGTTCTCGACAACATTATCGGCGTCACGGTCCCCAATTTGACCGGTGGATCCTCTGCGATGATGCCAAACCATCACATCACCAAGCCAGTGCTGATTGGCGAAATCCAGGACGACGGCCAGTTTGAAACCGTCTGGCGTACGCCAGGACTGGTTGCGGGCGACGCATGGTCCGACTTCCTGCCGGGTTCCAAAGACCTGATCTCCGATTGGCGCAAACCTTTGAATTGCGGCAACTACAACGTGAAAACCAACAAATGCGGCGGCCAGGGTTCCTGACCCCGTAGCGATATGACCAGAGGGGCGGGGGACACTGTGTTGTCCGCCCCTTTGTTGTCACGATCCGATACGCGACCTTTCCAAGATCTTTGATCTTTTCAATGACCCGCCAATGGCGACGGGGACATAATGCAAAAATTAGTTAAATCATTTTTCATCGTTCCAGCTCTCTGGACGATTCTCTGGATCGCATCCTTCAGCGCCGTTCAGGCGCAGGATGGATTTTCTCAAAAAGTCGACGCCATGGTCGGCGCAAATTTCACGGAATTAACCGTGCAAATTGACGCTCTGGCCACATCCGGCAACGCGCGCGCCCTTCCAATTCTGGAAGCCCTGAGCATAGGTCGGCTGTACTATCGCAAGACAGACAAGAAGGTCGTCATCGCCGAGAAGGTGAAACGTAAATATCGCCTTCTCGATCCAATCTCCGGCGACGTTCTGGCGGAAGGCGTTTCAAAACGAAAACTCAAAAAGATTCGAGTTAACAACAAGCTCCGCCGCGCGCTGCGAGCGACCATGGGCGCCATGACACTCCTGTCGAGCGACCCGGAGACGCGCCTGAAAGCCGCGCAATCGGTGTTCAAGTCCGGCGACGCCGCCGCCCTCCCCACGCTGGAGGCCGCCATCGTCAAGGAGACCGATCCCGACATCCGCACGGTTCTGCGACAAGCGCACGCGGTTGCAATTTTAAACTCCACACGCAGCGATGATGACAAACGCGCAGCCTTCGCCATTCTGGAGGAGCGCGGCGACCGCGACGCCCTGTCCGTTGTGACCGCCGCCGCCCGCACGGCGACGGGTGATCTCAAGTTGCTCGCGGATGAAACCGTCACCACCATCGAAGAAACACTGGAGCTGTGGAACGCCGCGCAGAATATCTGGTACGGGCTTTCGCTGGGCTCGGTCCTGCTTCTGGCCGCCATCGGCTTGGCGATCACGTTTGGCGTCATGGGCGTCATCAACATGGCCCATGGCGAAATGGTCATGCTCGGCGCCTACACAACCTTTATGGTGCAGGACGTCATCCGCAACCACGCGCCGGAACTCTTCGACGCGTCGCTGGCCATCGCCTTGCCCCTCGCCTTTCTGGTGGCGGGCGGCGTTGGCGTCGCGATTGAGCGCGGCGTCATCCGCTTTCTCTATGGTCGCCCGCTGGAAACGCTTCTGGCGACGTGGGGATTATCGCTGGTGCTGCAACAAACCGTTCGATCGATCTTTGGCCCCACCAACCGGGAGGTCGGCACGCCGGAGTTTATGTCCGGGGCCTTCCAGCTTGGCCAATTGACGATCACCTATAACCGGCTCTGGATTCTCGCCTTCGCGCTGGTCGTGATGGTCGCGTTGATGTTGCTGCTGAAATACACGCCCATGGGGTTGCAGATGCGCGCCGTCACCCAGAACCGAAAGATGGCCGGCGCCATGGGCATCCGCACCAACTGGGTCGACGCTGCAACGTTTGGCTTGGGCTCCGGCATTGCGGGCATCGCGGGCGTCGCCCTGTCACAAATCGACAATGTCAGTCCCAATCTGGGCCAGACCTACATCATCGACAGTTTCATGGTGGTGGTGTTTGGCGGGGTTGGAAATCTATGGGGCACGCTGGTCGGCGCCATGACCCTTGGCATCGCCAACAAGTTTCTCGAACCGTTCGCGGGCGCTGTGCTGGCTAAGGTCTTCGTCCTGATCTTTATCATCCTGTTTATCCAGAAACGACCTAGGGGCTTGTTCGCCCTCAAGGGACGGGCGGTGGAGTCATGATCGGCCGTTTGATAAGAGGCGGCTTCGACCGTACGTCCTGGATATTCCTGACAGTTTTGTTCGGCGTCACGCTGGGCGTCGCCATCCTCAATCTGGGCCCGGAACCCGGCTCCACCATGCACTTGTCGACCTTTGTCGTCTCGGTGCTGGGCAAGTACCTGACCTACGCCTTGCTGGCGATTTCCGTCGATCTTGTCTGGGGCTATTGCGGGGTTCTGTCATTGGGTCATGGCGCCTTTTTCGCGCTGGGCGGTTACGCCATGGGCATGCATCTGATGCGCGAGATCGGCCCCCGGGGCGTCTATGGCAATCCAATTCTGCCGGACTTCATGGTGTTTCTGGACTGGCAAGAGCTCCCCTGGTTCTGGCTTGGCTTCGATATGTTCTGGTTCGCCGCCCTCATGGTGATTGTCGTGCCGGGCGTCCTCGCCTTTATTTTCGGCTGGTTCGCGTTTCGCAGCCGGGTCACGGGCGTTTATTTGTCCATCATCACCCAGGCGCTGACCTATGCGCTGATGCTGGCGTTCTTCCGCAACGATATGGGTTTTGGCGGCAATAACGGATTGACCGACTTTAAAGACATCCTCGGCTTCAGTTTGCAAAGCGACGCCACGCGGGTGGGATTGTTGATCGCCTCCGCCGTCGCACTGGCTATCGGGTTCATGATTTCCAAGGCCGTCACCGCCTCAAAACTTGGCAAGGTGCTGATCGCGGTTCGCGATGCGGAACACCGCACCCGGTTTCTGGGCTACCGCGCCGAGAACTACAAACTCATGATCTGGACCCTGTCCGCCTGCATCGCGGGCGTCGCCGGGGCGTTATATGTGCCCCAGGTCGGCATCATCAACCCCAGCGAATTTGCGCCCGCAAACTCCATCGAAATCGTTATCTGGGTGGCGATTGGCGGTCGGGGCACGCTGGCGGGCGCAGCGCTCGGCGCCGTGCTGGTAAACTTTGGCAAAACCATTTTCACCGGCCTGTTCCCGGAATTCTGGCTCTTCATGCTGGGCGGGATGTTCGTGTTGGTGACCTTGTTCCTGCCCAAGGGAATCATCGGCTTTTTCGTCAACCTGAAGGAAAAGTGGCGCGCCAGCCGACCGCCGCAATCCATGCCGCAAGAGGGGGATTGACCCGATGGACAGTAAAACCGCGATCCTTTATCTGGAAAACGTCAATGTCAGCTTTGACGGATTTCAGGCGCTGAACGACCTTTCCCTGTCGATCCGCCCCGGTGAAATGCGCGCGATCATCGGCCCCAACGGCGCGGGCAAGACAACCATGATGGATGTCATCACCGGCAAGACCCGGCCCGATTCCGGCCGCGTCCTGTTCAACGACGTTCACAATCTGGCGCGGATGGACGAGACCGACATCGCGACCCTGGGCATTGGCCGAAAATTTCAAAAACCAACCGAGTTTGAAAATCATACGGTCAACGACAACATTCTGCTCGCGCTCAGCGCCGGGCGCGGCGTCTGGCAAACCCTGTTCGCCGAGACCAGCGCGCGCGAAAACGAGCGCATTGACGAAGTCCTGCACATCATTCGTCTGGACGCAGTCCGCCATAATGCATCCGCGAATTTATCCCATGGTCAGAAGCAATGGCTGGAAATAGGCATGTTGCTGGCGCAGGATCCCAAGCTGCTGCTCGTCGATGAGCCCGTCGCGGGCATGACCGATTCCGAAACCTCGGAGACAGCTCGACTGTTGCGCGAAATCGCAGAGCATCATTCGGTCGTCGTCGTCGAACATGACATGGACTTTGTTCGCGACCTCGACGTCGAGGTTACCGTTCTGCACGAAGGCGCGGCGATTGCGGAGGGCTCGCTGGACTATGTCAGCAAGAGCGAACGCGTCATCGAAGTTTATTTGGGGAGATAGGCGATGCTGGCGATACGAAACATCGATTTGTTCTATGGCGCCGCCCAGGCGTTGCGCGGCGTCAATCTTGATGCGGAAATCGGCAAGGTCACCTGTGTTCTGGGGCGAAACGGGGTCGGCAAGACCAGCTTGTTGCAAGCCATCATGGGGCATGAGCCCGTCAAGAACGGCATGATCAGTTGGGAAGACGAAGACATTACCCGCATGGCGCCATATGAGCGCGCGCGGCGCGGCATCGCCTATGTGCCGCAGGGTCGGGAAATCTTCCCCCTGTTGAGCGTCCGCGAAAACCTGGAGACCGCGTTCGCCGGATTGCCACGCCGGGACCGCAACGTGCCCGATGAAATTTTCGACCTCTTCCCGGTGTTGAAGGATATGTTGCGACGCCGGGGCGGCGATTTATCCGGCGGTCAGCAACAGCAACTCGCCATCGGACGGGCCCTTGTGACGCGCCCGCGCCTTCTGGTGCTTGATGAGCCGACCGAAGGCATTCAGCCCTCGATCATCAAGGATATTGAAAAGGTCATCCGATTGCTTGCTGGACGCGGTGACATGGCTGTCATCCTGGTCGAGCAATATTTTGAGTTTGCCCGTGATCTGGCCGATGATTACGTGGTTATGGATCGGGGCGAGATTGTCATGTCCGGCGCAGCTAAAGATATGGTGGAAGCAGATGTACGACGCCACCTTACTGTCTGAGTCAGCAAAGCGCGTCACCATCGAAGGCCGGGCAAAGCTTTCTTGGGCGGCGAGCAATGGCGCCACGCGGTTGAGTCACGCTTACAAT